>NZ_JBEXOS010000025.1:0-95917 GCF_040611655.1 Streptomyces sp. NPDC006552 | reverse complement strand
TTCCCGATCGCCATCGCGTGCGGCAACACGTTCATCCTGAAGCCGTCCGAGAAGGCTCCTCTGTCGTGCGGCAGGTGGGCCGCGTCAGCCCCCACCACCCGGCCGGGCCAGCTCGAACCAGACGACCTTGCCCGTGCTCAGCCGGGTCGCGCCCCAGCGGCGGGCCAGCCGGTTCACCAGGAACAGGCCGCGCCCGCCCTCGTCGGTGGCCCGCGCCTGGCGCTGGCGCGGCAGCTGCGGCACGTCGTCACCGACCTCGCAGCGCAGCACGTCGGTACGGAGCAGCCGCAGCGTCACCGGCCGGGAGGCGTACCGCACCGCGTTGGTGACGACCTCGCTCACCAGCAGCTCGACGGAGTCCGTCATCTCTTCGAGGCCCCAGCGCGCCAGGGCGCTGCGGGCCAGCCGCCGCGCCCGGCCGGGCGCGGCGTCCTCCGGGTCCAGGAACCAGTACGCGACATCGCTCGGTGCGATCCCGTCGAACCGGGCCGCAAGCAGCGCGATGTCGTCGTCCCGGTCGCCCGGACCCAGCATGTCCAGCACGTCGTCGCAGAGCGCCTCCAGCGGCGGCGGATGGTCGTGGCCGGTCAGCTGCGCGGTCGCCGCGAGCCGCTCGCGCAGCTGCTCTATCCCGGTCCACACGTCCCGCAGCCGCGACTCGACGAGACCGTCGGTGTACAGCAGCAGCGTGGCGCCCGCCGGGGCGTCCAGCTCGACCGCCTCGAAGTCGACGCCGCCCACGCCGATCGGCGCCCCGGGCGGCACCCGCAGCACCTCGGCGCGCCCGCCCAAGTGGAGCAGGACGGGCGGCGGGTGCCCGGCGTTGGCGATGGTGATGCGGTGCGAGACCGGGTCGTACACGGCGTACAGGCAGGTCGCCATCCGGTCCGTGCCGAGCCGCTGCGCCTGCTCGTCGAGGTGGTGCAGCACCTCCTGCGGCGGCAGGTCGAGCCCGGCCAGGGTCTGCGCGGTCGTGCGCAGCTGGCCCATGATCGCGGCCGACGTCATGGAGTGGCCCATGACGTCCCCGACGACCAGCGCGACCCGGCTGCCCGGCAGCGGGATCGCGTCGTACCAGTCGCCGCCGACCCGCGCCGTCTCGGCCGCCGGGAGGTAGCGGGAGGCGAGCCGCACCCCGGTCGGGCGCGGCAGCGTCTCGGGGAGCATCGTGCGCTGCAACTCGTCCGCGATGTACGCCTCGCGCCCGTACAGGACGGCCTTGTCGATGCCGAGCGCGCTGTGCGTGGCCAGCTGACCCGCGACCAGCAGATCGTCGCCGTCGAACGCCGGGCGGTTGGGATGGCGCAGGAAGACCGCCGCGCCGATCACCCGCCGCCGCCCCCGCAGCGGCGCCAGGATCGCGCGGCGCCCGGTCGGCACCGCCCGCTCACCGCCGAGCAGTTCGGGCAGGGCGGCGAGCGCCGCGGGCGAGTCCGCGAAGACGGGCCGTACGCCGCGCAGCACCTCGGCCAGCGAGCCCCCGGCCCGCACCTCGCACAACTCCACGCTGTCCGGGGCCAGTTCGATCGGCGGCACGACGACCGTCGCGGCCGGTCCGCCGTCGGTGTCCTCCATGGCGTCGGGCACCCGGTCGGTACGGCGAAGCCGCAGCACCATCGGCCCGGTCGGGCGCTCGTCGCCGACCGGCAGCGGCTCGCGCAGGTAGACCAGGATCGCGTCGGCGAACGTCGGCACCGTCGCCCGGCACAGCCCCATCACGATCTCGTCGAGGTCGATGCCGCGCGCGATCCGCCGGGTGGCGGCACCGACGAAGCGCAGCCGGTCGCCGTCGCGGCGCATCGCCGTGGGCTGCCCGGCCGGACGCGGCAGGCCGGTGCGCCGCTCACCGCCCTCCGGCGGGCCCGGGGGCCGCACCGGCTCGGGCGAGGGCGACCGCGGCTGGGAGTGCTCGGCGTCGGCCGGACCCGCCTCCGGGGCGGGAGTCGGTGCGGGGGAGCGGCGCGGCTGCTGCGGCAGTCCGTCGCCCGCCGGGGCCACGGAGGCCTGCGGGGTACGCCGCAGGGCCCCGCGGGGATCGGCGGGGCGGGCCGCCGTGCCGTGGTGGCGGCCTTCGTGGGAGGTCGGGTGCTCCGTCACGCGTGTCGAATCCGTCCGTCCGGGGCTGCGCGCCGTGTCACTGGCCGGTGCGCCGGCAGTGGGGGAACAGCTCGTGCTCGGGTGAGGCGACGGCGCTCGCGAGAGCGTACGCGTCCGTCCCCTCCCCGGTGGTCTCGAAGTCCGCGTCGCGCACGACCTGGCGCGGTTCGTCCCGCAGGAGTCCCGATACCCGGAACACGTGCCCCGGGAACGGAATTTCCCGGTCGGCCGGTCCGGCCCCGGCCGCGGACAGCCGCAACCGGCCACCCGGCGGCGGCGGTGGGCGCGGGCGCGGCGAGACGCGCGGGACCGGACCCGTCCGTCCCGCTCGACCTGCGCGCTGCACCCACGTTCACGGTCCCGCCGCCCCTCGATGACCTCGGTGACATCGTGTCAGACCTATGTCAGACGTATTGGACACGCGAAGAGTTGCTGTCGAACCACGTTTTCGTGCATCTCTTCGCGGCACTGTGCGCTGTTGCGGAGGACGATCCTACGTTTTACCCCCGGGGGCGCATCAAGGGTCTCATGAGGACACGTGCGCGGGCGTACGGTCCCAGTCGGCGGGCAGCCCGGGAACCGGCCACGCCGGATCGGGGCGCCAGTGCTGCCAGCCGTCCGAGAACGGCGGCCCCCACGCCTCGATCACCGCGACCGCCCGGCGCCCCGCGGCCCGCACCCCGGCGGCCTGCGCGGCGCTCATCAGCCCCGCCGCCTGCGCCTGGGCGAACTCGTCCTCGTCGTGCCAGCGCCAGCTGCGGTCCTGGTACACCGACAGGTCCAGGAAGTGGTCCTCGGAGTCGACGCCCCCGGACCACCGCGCCCGCGGCTCCTCCAGGTTCACGTACCAGTTGCGGAACGTCCAGTCCGGCTCCCGGAACAGCCACACCGACCAGGGCTCGCCCGGCCGCGCCAGCTTGAGCACGCCCGCCCCCGACCAGCGGTCGCGGCGCAGGGCGCGCGGCTTGGTGTAGCGGGTGGCGAGCGGCTCGCGGTGGACGGGGGTGCCGTCGGCCATGACCGGTTTCACGCACTCGGTGCCGGGCGCCATCCACACGGCGAGCAGCTCGGCGGTGTCCTGGACGACCGTGACGGGCCGACAGATGTGAAAGCCCTCGCTCCCGTTGGCGCGATAGCGCCACAGGATCGGCTCCCCGGGCACCCATCGCCCGCCACTGACGCCGTCGCTGCGGCCCGCGTCTGTCATGGGCAGATATTAGGTGCCGTTGGCATACGTCGCCGCGGCGCGGGTCACGGAACGCGCCATCCGGCCACTCGGGGCCCGCGATGTCACGGGCGGGTCATCCGCAGGACGTCCAGCGCCTCGTCGAGCTGCTCCTCGGTCAGGTCGCCGCGCTCCACGTACCCGCCGTCCAGGACGACCTCGCGGATCGTGCGGCGCTCGGCGAGCGACTTCTTGGCGACCTTGGCGGCCTCCTCGTAGCCGATGTACTTGTTGAGCGGCGTCACGACGGACGGGGAGGACTCGGCGTACTCGCGGGCCCGCTCGCGGTTGGCGGTGATGCCGTCGACGGTGCGGTCGGCGAGCAGCCGGGTCACGTTCGCGAGCAGCCGGACCGACTCCAGCACGTTCTTGGCGATGACCGGCAGCATCACGTTCAGCTCGAAGTTGCCGGCCGCGCCCGCGGTGGCCACCGTCGCGTCGTTGCCGATGACCTGCGCGGCGACCATCAAGGTGGCCTCGGGGATGACCGGGTTGACCTTGCCCGGCATGATCGACGAACCGGGCTGCAGGTCCGGCAGGTTGATCTCGGCGAGCCCGGTGCGCGGGCCCGACGCCGCCCACCGCAGGTCGTTGGCGATCTTCGTCAGGCCGACCGCGATGGTGCGCAGCTGCCCGCTGGTCTCCACGATCCCGTCGCGCGCGCCCTGCGCCTCGAAGTGGTCGCGGGCCTCGGTCAGCGGCAGCCCGGTGGCCCGGGCGACCTCGGCGATGACGGCGGCGGAGAAACCGGCCGGGGTGTTGATCCCGGTGCCCACCGCCGTGCCGCCGAGCGGCAGTTCGGCCAGCCGGGGCAGCGAGGCGGTGAGCCGCTCGACGCCGTAGCGGACCTGCGCCGCGTACCCGCCGAACTCCTGGCCCAGCGTCACCGGGGTGGCGTCCATCAGGTGCGTGCGGCCCGACTTCACGACGTCCGCGAACTCGGCCGCCTTGCGCTCCAGGGCGGCGGCCAGGTGCTCGAGGGCCGGGATCAGGTCGTGGGTCACGGCGGCCGTCGCCGCGATGTGGATCGAGGAGGGGAAGACGTCGTTCGACGACTGCGAGGCGTTGACGTGGTCGTTCGGGTGGACGTCCCGGCCCAGGCGCTCGGTGGCCAGCGTGGCGAGCACCTCGTTCATGTTCATGTTGGACGAGGTGCCGGATCCTGTCTGAAAAACGTCTACCGGGAACTGCGCGTCCCAGCGGCCCTCGGCGACCTCGGCGGCCGCCGCCACGATGGCCCGCGCGATGTCCTTGTCCAGGACGCCCAGCTCCGCGTTGACCTGCGCGGCCGCCGCCTTGATGCGGGCCAGTGCCTCGATGTGGGCGCGCTCCAGGCGCTGCCCGGAGACGGGGAAGTTCTCCACGGCGCGCTGGGTCTGGGCCCGCCATTTCGCGTCGGCGGGCACCCGCACCTCGCCCATGGAGTCGTGCTCGATCCGGTAGTCAGTCATACCTCGTACAGCACGGGGCCGCGGCGAGGTGTTCCCGGAGCAACGCCGGACGGGCCCGGCGACACAGCCCGTCCGGCGGTGGCCCGGCCGCGCTCAGGCCAGTCCGGGGCCGCGGACCGGGATGTGCGTGAAGGTCGGCTCGGGGGCCGGGTTCTGGAAGAAGTCGTTGCCCTTGTCGTCGACGACGATGAACGCCGGGAAGTCCTCCACCTCGATCTTCCAGACGGCCTCCATGCCGAGCTCCTCGTACTCGACGACCTCGACCTTCTTGATGCAGTCCTGCGCCAGACGCGCGGCCGGGCCGCCGATGGAGCCGAGGTAGAAGCCGCCGTGCGCGTCACAGGCGTCGGTGACCTGCTGCGAGCGGTTTCCCTTGGCGAGCATCACCTTGGAGCCGCCGGCGGCCTGGAACTGCTCCACGTAGGAGTCCATCCGGCCGGCCGTGGTCGGCCCGAAGGAGCCCGAGGCGTAGCCCCGCGGGGTCTTGGCCGGACCCGCGTAGTACACCGGGTGGTCCTTCAGGTACTGCGGCATCTCCTCACCCGCGTCGAGGCGCTCCTTGATCTTGGCGTGCGCGATGTCGCGGGCCACGACCAGCGGGCCGGTCAGCGACAGGCGGGTCTTGACCGGGTACTTGGTCAGCTCGGCGAGGATCGCGTCCATCGGCTGGTTCAGGTCGACCTTCACGACGTCGCCCGCGTCGAGGTGCTCGTCGGTCGTCTCGGGCAGGAAGCGCGCCGGGTCCCGCTCCAGCTGCTCCAGGAAGACGCCCTCCGCGGTGATCTTCGCGACGGCCTGCCGGTCGGCCGAGCAGGAGACGGCGATGGCGACGGGGCAGGAGGCGCCGTGCCGGGGCAGGCGCACCACGCGCACGTCGTGGCAGAAGTACTTGCCGCCGAACTGCGCGCCGATCCCGATCTTCTGCGTCAGCTCGAAGACCTTCTCCTCCAGCTCCTTGTCACGGAAGCCGTGGCCCAGGTCCGAGCCCTCGGCCGGAACGTTGTCCAGGTAGTGCGCGGAGGCGTACTTGGCGGTCTTCAGCGCGTACTCGGCGGAGGTGCCGCCGACGACGATCGCCAGG
This sequence comes from Streptomyces sp. NPDC006552, assembly GCF_040611655.1. Lineage (NCBI taxonomy): Bacteria > Bacillati > Actinomycetota > Actinomycetes > Kitasatosporales > Streptomycetaceae > Streptomyces > Streptomyces sp. NPDC006552. Next base: position 90,063 of record NZ_JBEXOS010000025.1, on the reverse strand, counting down.
TGGTACGGCGGGCACGCGGCCGTGCCCAGCGAGCGGATCTTCTCCTCCAGGAACTTCATCATGGAGGCCTCGTTCAGGACGGCCTTCGTCTCCTGGTAGAGGAACGACTTGTTGGCCGAGCCGCCGCCCTTGGCCATGAAGAGGAACTTGTAGGCGCCGCCGTCGGTCGCGTACAGCTCGATCTGGGCGGGGAGGTTCGAGCCGGTGTTCTTCTCGTCCCACATGGTCAGCGGGGCCATCTGCGAGTACCGCAGGTTCAGGTTCTGGTACGCGTCGTAGATGCCCTTGGAGAGCGCCTTCTCGTCCTCGCCCTCGGTCAGCACGTGCTGGCCGCGCTTGCCCATCACGATCGCGGTGCCGGTGTCCTGGCACATCGGGAGCACGCCGGCCGCCGCGATGTTCGCGTTCTTCAGCAGGTCGAGCGCGACGAACTTGTCGTTGCCCGACGCCTCCGGGTCGTCCACGATGCGGCGCAGCTGCGCGAGGTGGGCCGGGCGCAGGTAGTGCTGGATGTCGTGGATCGCCTCTTCGGCGAGCGTGCGCAGCGCCTCGGGCTCGACCTTCAGGAACGTACGGCCGTCCGGCCCCTCGGCGGTGGTGACGCCCTCGGAGGTCACCAGGCGGTAGGGCGTGGTGTCCTCGCCCTGGGGGAGCAGATCGGTGTACGCGAACTCAGGCATCTCGCCCATTCCTCACTCGGCAGACAGCGGCTGGCATTCATCGGCAGCGCGCATCCAGCGTAGGACCTGGCCGGAGCGGCGCGGCTGTGAGGTAAGGCTCAGTCGGCCGGGGCCGGCCGGGACCGACCGTCCACAGCCCCTAGTCGCGATCTATCGCGTTTGGGTACGCTGCTGCCGTGGACCTTCACAAGCGCCCCCAGCAGAGCGCCCCCGCGGCGGAGCCGACCGACCTGCGCGCCTCCGACGCCGACCGCGACCGCATCGCGGACATCCTGCGCGAGGCGCTCGCCGAGGGCCGGCTCGACGCGGACGAGCACGCCGAGCGGATCGAGAGTGTCTACCGCGCCAAGACGGTGGGTGAACTGGAGCCGCTGGTCAGGGACTTGCCCAGCGCGCAGTCACCCCGTCCCGCCGCCGCGGGCCCCTCGCCGTACCTCGCGGCGCCCGGCACGATCCCGGCGGTCCCGAGCGAGAACCTGGTGGCGGTGTTCAGTGCCACCACCCGCAAGGGCCGCTGGCGCGTGGGCCGCCGCACGCACGCGTACGCCGTGTTCGGCAATGTGGAGATCGACCTCAGCGAGGCGATCTTCGAGCACCCGCAGGTCTACATCCGCGCGGTCTCGGTCTTCGGGAACGTGGAGATCCGCGTCCCCGAGAACATCTCGCTGCGCGGCAGCGGCGGCGGCGTCCTCGGCAACTTCGAGGTGGACACCCTGGAGGCGACGGACCCGGCGGCGCCCGTCGTCCACGTCGAGGGCGTCGCGGTCCTCGGCAACATCGAGGCCCGCCCCAAGCGCGGCAGGATCATCAAGGACCTGCACCGCTACGTCGGCCGGTACGTCGACAAGCAACTGCGCAAGCACCTCGACTGACCGGCCGCGTACCGACGGCGAACTGGCCTGTGAACAGGGGGACTTCCGTGCTTCGGAACTCAGTGCATAGGCGCCGACACAGCGGGTAGAGCTTGCTGCATCGTCTCTCGCTCGCGAAAGCCGTCGTAAGCCGTCGTCAGGAGTAGACCGTGCTGCATCCGCCGCATCAGTCCCTGCAGGTCGCCGCCGTACCGCCCCAGCGGGTGCCCGTGGGGGACAGGGACCAGGACGCACCGTGGCACACGGAGGCCGTGTGCCGGCGCGACGAGGCGGGCCTCTTCTTCGCCCCGTCGAAGGAGCCCACCGCCGCGCGGCTCTCCCGCGAGGAGGCGGCCAAGCGGGTCTGCGCCCGCTGCCCGGTCCTGGTCGAGTGCCGCGAGCACGCCCTGCTCCAGCCGGAGCCGTACGGCGTGTGGGGCGGCCTCACCGCCGCCGAGCGCCGCGTGGTGCTGGCCCGCAGACGCCGCCGCGAGGTCGAACTGCAGAAGGCGGCCCCCCCGGTGGCGGCCGCCGGATAACGCGCGTACGTACGTGATCGGGGGCGCTCTGGGCAGGGCGCCCCCGACCGCGTCCGCGGGCCGGCCGGGCGGGTGCTACTTGGCCCGGTCGAAGTCGACCGCGCTGTACGCCCGCAGCTTGCTCAGCCGGTGCTGGGAGTCGATCTGCCGGATCGTGCCGGACTTGGAGCGCATCACCAAGGACGACGTCGTCGCCGTCTCCGAACTGTAGCGCACCCCGCGCAGCAGCTCGCCGTCGGTGATGCCGGTGGCGACGAAGAACACGTTCTCGCCGGAGACCAGGTCGTTCGTGGAGAGCACCCGGTCCAGGTCGTGGCCCGCGTCGAGCGCCCGCTGCCGCTCCGCGTCGTCCTTGGGCCACAGCTTGCCCTGAATGGTGCCGCCCAGGCACTTGATCGCGCAGGCCGAGATGATGCCCTCGGGGGTGCCGCCGATGCCCAGGAGCAGGTCGACGCCGGAGTCCTCGCGCACCGCGAGCACCGAGCCCGCCACGTCGCCGTCGGAGATCAGCTTGATCCGGGCGCCGGTCTCGCGGACCTCCTTGATGATGCCCTCGTGGCGCGGCCGGTCCAGGATGACCACGGTGACGTCCTCGGGCGAGGCCCTCTTCGCCTTGGCGACCCGGCGGATGTTGACCGAGACCGGCGCGTTGATGTCGACGTAGTCGGCCGCCTCGGGCCCGGCCACCAGCTTGTCCATGTAGAAGACGGCGGACGGGTCGAACATCGTGCCGCGGTCGGCGGCGGCGAGCACCGCGATCGCGTTCGGCATGCCCTTGGCGCAGAGCGTGGTGCCGTCGATCGGGTCGACGGCGATGTCGCACTCGGCGCCCGTCCCGTCTCCCACCCGCTCGCCGTTGAACAGCATCGGCGCCTCGTCCTTCTCGCCCTCGCCGATGACGACGACGCCGTCCATCGACACGGTGGAGACGAGGGTGCGCATGGCCCGCACGGCCGCGCCGTCCGCGCCGTTCTTGTCGCCGCGGCCGACCCAGCGGCCGGCGGCCATCGCCGCGGCTTCGGTGACGCGGACGAGCTCCAGGGCGAGGTTGCGGTCCGGGGCCTCGGAGGGGACCTCGAGTTCGGACGGAAGCTGGTGATGCTCGGTCATCGAGACGCACCTTTCTGTTCCGGGATTTCACCGGGATACGACGACGGCCGGATGAGGGTTTGTGGGGTGACTCTATCGTCCGTATGACAATCTGAGCAGCCCGCCCCACGGATGAGCGGGACGGCGCGTGCCCGGCGGCGGGTTGCGGGACCTCCCGCCGGAGATCATCCGGGGACCTGCGACGATGGGGCGCGTGGCAGGAAGAAATGGCAAGAAGACGGTCGGCAGCCTGGTCCTCTCGCTCGGCGTCTGCGTCGTCGCGGCCGGTGTCGCGTACGCGTTCATCCCGCACGACGCCTCCAAGGAGACGCCGGTCAAGCGGGTCGACTACCGGATCGAGCTGCTGACCGCCCGGCGCGCGGCCTCGTACCCGGTGGCCGCCCCCACGGGGCTGCCGAAGGCGTGGAAGCCGACCTCGGTGCGCTACCAGGGCGAGTCGAACGAGGCGTGGCACCTCGGCTTCCTCGACCCGGACGGTGAATACGTCGCGGTCGAGCAGTCGACCGACAAGCCGGTCCGGTTCATCGACGACGCCAGCCAGGGCGCCGAGGAGACCTCGCGCACGCAGACCATCGACGGCAAGAAGTGGCAGCGCTACCGGGGTGATGAGTACGACGCCCTGGTGCTGAAGAGCAAGGGCGCCACGACGCTGGTGACCGGCACGGCGGACTTCGACCGGCTGGCGGAGATGGCCGGGGCGCTGGAGATGAAGCGGGACACGGCCGCCCAGGACTCCTAGGGAGCCGACCTGACCCGCAGGCACACGGAAAAGGCCCCGGCAGTGGCTGCCGGGGCCTTTTCCGTACGCGCGGGAACTCAGACGGTCGTGATGACCTGGTCCAGCTCCAGGCGCGGGGAGCGCGGGAACCAGGCGTCCTCGCCCGGCTTGCCGATGTTGATGATCATCAGCGGGGTGTGGTCGTCGTCCAGGAACTCCTTCTGGACGCCGGCGAAGTCGAACCCGGTCATCGGGCCCGCGGCCAGACCGGCGGCGCGCACGCCCACGATGAAGTAGCCGGCCTGCAGCGTGGCGTTGACCAGCGCGGCCTGCTCGCGGACCGGGCGCTCGGAGAAGAACGCGTCCTTGGCGGCGGGGAAGTGCGGGAGCAGCGCCGGCAGCTCCTCGTGGAACTCGTTGTCCGCGGAGAGGATCGCGACCAGCGGGGCGGTGGCGGTCTTCGGCCGGTTGCCCTCGGCCATGAGCGGCACCAGGCGCTCGCGGGCCTCGGCGGAGCGGACCAGCGTGATGCGCAGCGGCGACTGGTTGAAGGCGGTCGGGCCGAACTTGACCAGGTCGTAGATCGCCTGCACCTGCTCGTCGGTCACCGGCTCGTCGGTGAAGCTGTTCGCGGTGCGGGCCTCGCGGAAGAGCAGGTCCTGGGCGGCGGGGTCAAGAACGAGGGACATCGATCAACCTTCTCGGTACGGACGTGGCGGCCGGGGGTGATCCGATCCGTCCGGATCGGCCGCGGTGCCGACAGTACGCGCAGTGCGGTTCAACTTTCAACCAAACCCTGGGTGAATCTGTTCACTCCCGGCTCACTCCTCCTCGGCAGCGGCCTCGCCGTCGCCCTCCTGGGCCAGCGCGGCGTCGAGCCGGGCCCGCGCGCCGTCCAGCCAGCGGCGGCAGACCTTCGCCAGCTCCTCGCCCCGCTCCCACAGGGCGAGGGACTCCTCCAGGGAGGTGCCGCCGGTCTCCAGACGGCGTACGACCTCGATGAGTTCGTCCCGTGCCTGCTCGTAGCCGAGGGCCTCGTCGGCCGTCTTCGTCGTCGTCATCGTGGTGTCGTCCGTCCTCACGCCCGGTCGTCCCGGACTTCTTCGGTGGGGTCTTCGGTGCGCTCCGCCGGGGCGGCACCGGCCGGCGCGGCGGAGCTGTCCTTCGGGGCGGCGCCACCGGCCGTCAGGGCATCGCCGTCCGCGGCGACGTCCACGGTGAACTCACCCTCCGCGACCCGGGCCCGCAGCCGCTCGCCCGGCGCCGCCTCGGCCGGGGCCCGGACCACGTGCCCGTCCGCCTTCTGCAGGACCGCGTAGCCGCGCTGGAGCGTGGCCGCGGGGGAGAGGGCGACCACGCGCGCGTGCGTGTGCGTCAGATCGGACTCGGCGCGGTCCAGCAGATGGCCGAGGGTGCGGCGGGCCCGCTGGGCGAGCGCCGCGACCTGCTCCTCGCGCTCGTCGACCATGCGGTGCGGGTCCTGTATCGAGGGCCGGGAGACGGCCGCGGCCAGCCCCCGCTCCTCGCGGTCGAGGAACGCCTCGACGCTGCGCCGGGCCCGGTCACGCAGCCCGCGCACCCGCTCGTACTCCTCGCCGACGTCCGGCACCACCTTCTTCGCCGCGTCGGTCGGCGTCGAGGCGCGCACGTCGGCGACCAGGTCGAGCAGCGGGCTGTCCGGCTCGTGGCCGATCGCGGAGACCACGGGCGTGCGGCACGCGGCCACCGCCCTGATCAGCTGCTCGTCGGAGAAGGGCAGCAGGTCCTCCACGCTGCCGCCGCCCCGCGCGACGACGATCACGTCGACGTCGTCGCGCGCGTCCAGCTCCTTGACCGCCTGCACGACCTGCGGCACGGCGTGCACACCCTGCACCGGCACATTGCGCACCTCGAAACGGACCGCGGGCCAGCGGTGCCGCGCGTTCTCCAGCACGTCCCGCTCGGCGGCCGACGCGCGGCCGCAGACCAGCCCGATGAGCTGCGGCAGGAACGGCAGCGGTTTCTTGCGGTCGGCGGCGAAGAGCCCCTCCTGGGCGAGCGACCTCTTCAGCTGCTCCAGGCGCGCGAGCAGCTCACCGACACCGACCGGGCGGATCTCCGCGGCCCGCAGGGAGAGCTGCCCGCGCGGCGCGTACCACTCCGGCTTCGCGTGCACGACGACCCGCGAGCCCTCCCGCACCACGTCCGCCACCGCCTCGAACACCTGCCGGAAACAGGTGACCGCGACCGAGATGTCGTACGACGGATCGCGCAGCGTCAGGAAGACCACACCGGCGCCGGGCCGGCGGGAGAGCTGGGTGATCTGGCCCTCGACCCACACGGCGCCGAGCCGGTCGATCCATCCGCCGATGAGACGGGAGACCTCGCCCACGGGGAGCGGGGCGTCCGGGGACGTGTTGGCAGCCATGCCGCGAGGGTAGTCGCCGCCGCCGACAGCCAGGTGGGGCACGTGGGTACTTCCGCCCGGCCGGCCGTCCCGGCGGCGCGCTACGCGGCCGGGTCCGCCGCCCGCCCCCGCTGCACCACCAGCACCACGAGCCCCACGACCAGCCAGACCGCGCCGACCACCTGCGCCGCCTTCGACGCCTCCACGATCACCGCGACCGTGATCGCCGCACCGAGCACCGGCACCAGCAGGTGCCGCCACCAGCTCAGCGCCTCCCCCCGGCGGCGTACCGCGAAGTAGCCGACCACGCTCGCGTGCAGCAGCGTGAACGCCGTCAGGGCGCCGATGTCGACGACCGACACCAGGTGGTCCATCCCGTCGTCGCGTCGCGCCGCCCACACCGCCGCCACCAGCGTGATCACCGCCGCGATGAGCAGCGCCGCGCGCGGCACGCCCGCGTTCGTCCGCGACAGCGCCTTCGGCAGCCGCCGGTCCCGGGCCATCGCGAACAGCAGCCGGCCCGCCGCCGCCTGCCCGGCCAGCGCCGCGAACGCCGCGCCGATCGCCTTGCTCACCGCCACCAGATCGTGCAGCCACCCGCCCACCGACACATCCACGGCGTCGTAGAACGCGGACCCCTGCTTGCCCGGATCGGCCGCCAGCTGCGCCGAGGTCACCGGCTCCAGGAGCGCCACCAGGTACGTCTGCACCACGAACAGCACACCCGTGAACGCCAGACAGAACAGCACCGCCCGCGCCACCTTCGCCGAGCCGCCCGTCACCTCCTCCGCGAACGTGGCGATGGCGTCGAAGCCCAGATACGACAGGACCGCCACCGACACCGCGCCGACCACCGCCGACAGCGCGAACGCGCCCTGCGTGCCGTCCCCCGTCAGCGGCGACAGCCAGTCCCGCTGCGCGCCGTCCCGGACCAGCACCACGACCGCCGAGACCACGAAGACCAGCAGCACCACGATCTCCAGCGCCAGGACCGCGAAACCGACCCGGGCCGCGGCCCGGACGCCCCACAGGTTCAGCAAGGTCGTGATCAGCACCGCGAGCGCCGTCCACACCCAGCGCGACACCGAGGGCACCAGCGCGTTCATGGCGATCCCCGAGAAGAGGTACGCCACCGCCGGGATCAGCAGATAGTCCAGCATCGCCATCCAGCCCGCGATGAACCCGGGCCCCTTCCCGAGCCCCACGCGCGCGTAGGCGTACACCGAACCCGCTCGGGGAGCGACCCGCACCATCTGGGCGTAGCTGAATGCGGTGAACGCCATCGCCACGGTCGCCACGAGATAGACGAGCGCGACGGCGCCGTGGGACTTGGCGTCCAGGGTGCCGAAGACGCCGACCGGCGCCATGGGGGCGATGAAGAGCAGCCCGTAGACGACAAGGTCCCGGAAGCCCAGGTCCCGGCGGAGCGCGCCGTCCGGGACCTCGGGGCCGGCTGGTGCGGACATGATGCCTCCGTTGCTCGCGGGCCTCCAGTCTCCCCAGACGGGAGATCCTCGGCCTCCTGGGCGCGGCCTTACGATGGGGGCATGACTGCTACGACTGGCTCCCGCCGCGTCCTGCTCGCCGCCCCCCGGGGCTACTGCGCCGGTGTGGACCGTGCCGTGATCGCCGTCGAGAAAGCCCTGGAGCAGTACGGCGCTCCCATCTACGTCCGCCACGAGATCGTGCACAACAAGTACGTCGTGCAGACCCTGGAGCGGAAGGGCGCCGTCTTCGTCGAGCGGACGGAGGAGGTCCCCGAGGGGGCCATCGTCATGTTCTCCGCCCACGGCGTCGCCCCGGCCGTCCACGAGGAGGCCGAGCGCGGCAAGCTCGCCACCATCGACGCGACCTGCCCCCTGGTCACCAAGGTCCACAAGGAAGCGATCCGCTACGCCAACGACGACTTCGACATCCTCCTGATCGGCCACGAGGGCCACGAGGAGGTCATCGGCACCTCCGGCGAGGCCCCCGACCACATCACCCTGGTCGACGGCCCCGAGGACGTCGCCAAGGTCGAGGTCCGCGACCCCGAGAAGGTCGTCTGGCTCTCCCAGACCACGCTCTCCGTCGACGAGACGATGGAGACGGTCGACGCCCTGAAGACCAAGTTCCCCGGCCTCGTCTCCCCGCCCAGCGACGACATCTGCTACGCCACGCAGAACCGCCAGCTCGCCGTGAAGCAGATGGGCGCCGACTCCGACCTCGTCATCGTCGTCGGCTCGCGCAACTCCTCGAACTCCGTCCGGCTCGTCGAGGTCGCCAAGCTGGCCGGCGCGAAGGACGCCCACCTCGTGGACTACGCGAGCGAGATCGACGAGAGCTGGCTCGACGGCGTCACCACGGTCGGCGTCACCTCCGGCGCCTCCGTCCCGGACGTCCTCGTCGAGGAGGTCCTGGAGTACCTGGCGCAGCGCGGCTACGCGGACGTGGAGATCGTCAAGGCGGCCGAGGAGTCCATCACGTTCTCGCTGCCCAAGGAGCTCCGCCGCGACCTGCGCGCCGAGGCCGCCGCGCTGCTGGAAGGTTCCCGCGTCGGCCGGTGAAGCCGGCCCCCGTCGTCGTACGGTGGTTCCCATGGAGATCTTCGGTGTGGACATCGGCGGATCGGGGATCAAGGGCGCCCCGGTCGATCTGGAGCGCGGCGACCTCGCCCAGGAGCGGTACAAGGTGCTGACCCCGCACCCGGCCACCCCCGAGGCGGTCGCCAAGGGCGTCAAAGAGGTCATCGACAGCTTCGACGCCCGCCCCGACCGGGTCGGCGTCACCTTCCCGGGCGTCGTCACCGGCTACACGACGATCAAGACCGCCGCCAACGTCGACAAGAGCTGGATCGACGTCGACGCGCGCGCCCTGCTCGGCGCGGAGCTGGACGGCCTGCCCGTCACGGTCCTGAACGACGCGGACGCGGCGGGCGTCGCCGAGATGCAGTTCGGCGCGGGGCGCGGCCGCAAGGGGACGGTGCTGCTGCTCACCTTCGGCACCGGCATCGGCAGCGCCCTGTTCAGTGAGGGTGTCCTGGTCCCCAACACGGAGCTCGGCCACCTCGAACTCGACGGCCACGACGCGGAGCGCCGCGCCTCCACGAAGGCCAAGGAGGATCACGACATGTCCTGGGAGCACTGGGCGCACCGCGTCCAGAAGTACCTGGCCCATGTCGAGATGCTCTTCTCGCCGGACCTGTTCGTCATCGGCGGCGGCGTCAGCCGCAAGGCGCAGAAGTTCCTGCCGCTGATCGAGGGCATCAAGGCGGAGATCGTGCCGGCGCAGCTGCAGAACAATGCGGGGATCGTGGGGGCGGCGATGGCGGCGTCGCGGGGGTAGGGGTAGGGGTAGGGCGGCTGGCGGGGGCTCGCTTTTCCGCCTTTACGCGGGGCGCCCGCGTGGGAAGACGGTCGCTCTACGCGGTGCGTCCGCGCGGGGAGGTGGTCGCGGATCGACCGGCGCGCCGTTGGGCCGCCGCCCGGCGGATCACCAGCCGCACCCGGCGGGCGGCCACGATCAGGCCGGCGAGGAGCGTGCCGGCGTAGAGCCAGCCCGCGTTCAGGGCGAGGGTCGTGAAGACCCCGGCGAGCCGCGCACCGAGCCCGCCCCCGCCGTCGGCGATCGGCAGAGCCCCGACGGCGAACGCGATCGGCACCGCGACCGGCGCCGTCACCAGGTCCGCCTTGCGCACCCACGCCGCGGTCAGGCCGCTGACGAGCACGAACAGCACGCCGTACACGCCGGCCGCGCCGCCGAGGAGCAGCTCGTCCAGGAAGCCGAGCACCAGCATCGCGGCGGTGCAGAACAGGCCGCTGCCCAGACCGGTCAGCCGCGGGTTCGGGAACCGGCGCAGCGCGAGCACGACGGGCGGCAGCGGGCGCCCCGGGCGGGCGCTCCGGTGGACGGTCCCGGCCCCGGCGCGCGCGGCTCTGCCGCCCTGCGCCTGCGGCGGCAGCGGGGCCGTGCGGCGGGGGCGGGGCTGCGGGGGACGCGTCCTGGGTTGCTCCACCCGCCCAACATAGGTGGGCTTATGTGCGGAATAGGCCGTGGGACACGCACTTTGGCCGAGCTTGACTGTCGGACGGTTCTTCCGGGCCGGCTCCGGGCCGTACGGGTGGCCGCCTGTGGGCGGGGCGGCAGCCGCTCGGGTGTTCGACGGGTCGCCGGGCGGGGTGCGGCCAGGCCGTAGACTGGTGGACTGCCCACCCCCATCAGTCCATGGCCATCAGCGCCCACCACGTACGGGAAGTCGCAACGTGTCGCTCACGATCGGAATCGTCGGTCTGCCCAATGTCGGCAAGTCGACCCTGTTCAACGCCCTGACCAAGAACGACGTGCTCGCGGCCAACTACCCGTTCGCCACGATCGAGCCGAACGTGGGCGTGGTCGGCGTCCCCGACAGCCGCCTCACCAAGCTGGCGGAGATCTTCAGCTCGCAGAAGGTCCTCCCGGCGACGGTCGACTTCGTCGACATCGCGGGCATCGTGCGGGGTGCGTCCGAGGGCGAGGGCCTGGGCAACAAGTTCCTGGCGAACATCCGTGAGTCGGACGCGATCTGCCAGGTCATCCGCGCGTTCAAGGACGAGAACGTCGTGCACGTCGACGGCAAGGTCTCGCCCAAGGACGACATCGAGACGATCAACACCGAGCTGATCCTCGCCGACCTCCAGACCATCGAGAAGGTCCTGCCGCGGCTGCAGAAGGAGTCGCGGATCAAGAAGGACGTCGTGCCGAAGGTGAAGGCGATCGAGGAGGCCCAGGCGATCCTGGAGAAGGGCGACACCCTCTTCTCGAAGGGCATCGTCCAGGGCAGCGGCAACGAGGAACTCCTCCACGACCTGCACCTCCTCACGACCAAGCCGTTCCTCTACGTCTTCAACGTGGACGAGGACGAACTGGTCGACGACGCCTTCAAGGCAGAGCAGCGCGCGCTGGTCGCCCCGGCGGAGGCGATCTTCCTCAACGCCAAGCTGGAGCAGGATCTCGCGGAGCTCGACGAGGAGGACGCGATGGAGCTCCTGGAGTCCGTCGGTGCCGAGGAGCCGGGCCTCGCGACCCTGGCCCGCGTCGGCTTCACCACCCTGGGCCTGCAGACCTACCTGACGGCCGGTCCCAAGGAATCCCGCGCCTGGACCATCAAGAAGGGCGCCACGGCCCCCGAGGCGGCCGGCGTCATCCACACGGACTTCCAGAAGGGCTTCATCAAGGCGGAGGTCATCTCCTTCGACGACCTGGTGGAGACGGGCTCGGTTGCGGACGCCCGCGCGGCGGGCAAGGCGCGCATGGAGGGCAAGGAGTATGTGATGCAGGACGGGGATGTGGTGGAGTTCCGCTTCAACGTGTAGCCGGATGGTCGGCCGTCGTCACCAACAGATCCGGCTCGGGCCGATTGCGTTGATCGAGTCTGATGGTCATCTCCCGCCCGACCGTTACATCGGCGGGCGCCTGTTCCATAAGAGCCACAGCTCGGTGTGGCGCGGTGCTTCCGGAAGCCGGTCCAGGTCTTCCGCGAACCAGCCTTCCGCGCGGGGCGGGCGCATCCGGTCGGGCGGTGCGGGCATGGCTCAACCGTAGCGACTCGGTGAGGTCCGGGCCACGAGAACCACGACGGCGAGATCACCCTTTCGTTCCCAGCTCCCCCGCGCCTGCACCGAGCGTGCCTCGCGTCGACGGGGCGGGGTTAGCGGGGCGGGTCCAGGCAGACTCGCCTGCAACTCCCCCTACCGCACCACCACTTCCCCCATGCCCTCCACCCCCGCCCCCGTCTCCGTCACCCGTACGAACCGTCCCGTCCTTCCCGGCATGAAGCGGTGCCACCGATTCCCGTCCGTCGAGGTCTCGGTTCGGTAGGCGTGGGTGCCCGTCACCGTTACCTGGAAGAGGGGGCGCGCCGTGCCCAGGTCCACCGTCAGGGTGGCGCCGGGGTGGGACGGGAGCCAGGTTGTGGCGGGGTTGCCGTCGACCGCCGCGGTCGCGTACTGGCCCGGGTCCTCGGACGTCGCCGTCACCGGACGGCAGCGCGCCAGGTCGGTGGTCGGGGTGAGGTCCGGGCGCCGGGTCCGCAGCGTGACCCCGGCCGGGGTCACCCGCGTACGGCCCTCCGGCGTGTCCAGGGTGAACGGGGTGCCGGACGTCAGGCGCACCGTCGTGCGTTCGGCGCCGATCGCCACGTCGTAGGTTCTGCCGCGCCACTGGAGGCCCCTGACCGTGACGCCCGTCGACAGTTGCGGGGGCAGCATCGGGTCCAGGTGCACGGCGTCGTCGTCCCGGAGCCGGAGTCCGGTCAGGCCGTGCGTGAACACCTGGAGGAAGCCGCCCTTGCCGGTGAGGAAGTCCTGCGCCGGCGAGCCCGCCAGCGCGTCCCCGGCGCCCGCCTTCTCCCCGCGCGCCTCCGAGAACGTACCGAAGGGACCGCGGAAGAACGGCCGCGACGCCCTCTCCAGGAACGTGTACGTCGCACAGCCCGGCTCACCGATCGCCGCCGCCGCGACCGCGTGCACCGAGTCCGTCATCGCGGGGCCATCCCGGTCGGTGTGCGCCGCGTAGTGGTCGAGCGTCGCGGCCGCCGCGCCCGGCGGCATCGGGCGCCAGTCCAGCGGGTACAGCAGCAGCACGGCGTCCGCCTGCTTGATGTCGCTGCCCTCGCCGTCGATGGCGTAGCCCTCGTACTGGAGGAAGACCTTGCGGCCGGCGTCGTAGGGGATGCGCAGGCCCGCCGCGATGCGGGTCCAGGCGGGGTCGGGGCGCCGGCCGGTCAGGCGCGCGGCGCGGGCCGCCGCGCGCAGGGCCGTCGCGGCGACGGCGTTGGTGTAGACGCCGTCGTCCACGCCGTTGCTGTACTCGTCCGGGCCCGCGACGTCCTTGATCGAGTAGGTGGTCCCGCCGGACTTCTCGGCGTTGCTCGTCACCCGTGACGTCCAGTACCGCGCCAGCCCCTCCAGCAGCGGCCAGCCTTTCCGGCGCAGCCACGCGCGGTCGCCCGTCGCCTGGTAGTACTGCCAGGCCGCCAGGGCGATGTCCCCCTGGAGGTGGTTCTGGAGGACGCAGTGCGGCGGGTACCAGCTCTGGCACTCATTCCACAGCTTCCCCGAACTCGCGCTGGTCCAGGGGTACATGAGTCCGCTCACGGAGGTCTTGCGCGCGTTGTCCGCCGCCGCCCCGCGGGTGCGGTAGCGGTAGTCCAGGACGGGTTCGGCCAGCCGGGGGTGCGTGGCCAGCACCGCGGGGAACATCCACGTCTCCGCGTCCCAGAACACCATGCCCGCGTAACTGTCGCTGCTCAGGCCCGTCGGCGCGATGCTGTCGGCCGAACCGGCCCGCAGCGAGGCCAGGATGCCGTACTGGGCGGCACGTACCTGCTGTTGCAGGGTGGGGCGGTGGGGGAGTTCGATGTCCGAGGCCCACAGTCTCCGCCAGGCGGTGGTGTGTTCGTCCTTCAGCGCCGCCCAGCCGGCCGCCGCCGCGCGCCGGGACGCGCGGACCGCGTCCGCGTGCGGGGAACGCGAGGTCAGGGCGGTGTCCACGCCTACGTACTTGAACACGTCGTAGCCGGGAGCGGCATCCGGTTCGGAGCGGGTGGCCCTGCTCCGGCCGGTGGCCGTGAAGTCCGCCGTCTGGGTCGTGGCCATGGCCGCGGGGCTGCGGTGGGCGGGGCGGACGCGGCCCGGTGCGCGCAGAGTGGAGGCCACCGTGCCGTTCGTCCGCGTCCCGTCGGTGACGAAGTCCGCCGCCATGGTCCACTTGCCCGCCGGGCCCGCGCCGCGGGGCGCGAGCCGCCGGGCGCCCGCGGCGTCGACGCGGTCCGTGACCGTGACCCGGCCGCTCCAGTGCGGCGTCACCCGCAGGTGGACCGCGCCGACGTGCGGACGGGCCCGGTCCGCCAGCACCTCGTACGTCAGGCCCGTGCGGCGGCCGTTCCCGTGCAGCCAGGTGAGCGAGGTACGGATGATGCCGCAACGCAGGTCGAGACTCTGCCGGTAGTCGCGGACGCGGCTGCGCGGGCCGTAGGTCTCGCCGTTCGCCCGCACGTCGAGGGCGGTCCAGGTCGGCAGGGCCGCCAGCGCCTGGCGGTGCGCGGTCCGGGCGGGGCCGCGGGCGTAGAGGCCGGAGACGAAGGCGCCGTCGTAGGGGTGCGTGTAGAGCGGCCAGCCCGTCTTGGCGTCCGGGGCGCCGGGCGCGGCGTAACCGGTGCCGGTGGGTGGGACGCGGATGCCCAGGTAGCCGTTGGCGGCGTAGGCGTGGAAGGGGTTGTCGGGCGGGAGGGGGGTGTGGGTGGTGAGGGTCCAGGTGGGGGCGTTGCATTGGGGGGTGGGGGAGGTGGTGGGCGCGGGTGCGGGCCCAGTGGCTGCGGTGGTGGGAGCGGTGCGGGTGGCTGAGGCAGCGGAGGCCGTGGGGAGCAGCGGGGACGCGAGGGCGGAGGCCAGCGCGAGAGTGGTGACGAGACGGGTTGCGGAGGGCACGGGTCGAGGGTGGGGTGCGGGGGATGGGGTGTGCGGCATGCGCGCCGGTGGTGTCGGTGGGGCGGGGTGCGCGGTGCGGCTGAATGGAGGGGGACGGCTGGGCCGGGTCTGTCTGGAGGGAGCGGTCGGCCGGGCTGTCCCGGCAACCCCGGTCACGCCGGCTGGCCGGCGGGCTGGGCAAGCTCGACCGTCCCGGTCACCCCGGTTGGGCGGCAGGCTCGACCGCCCCGATCACCTCGGCTGGCCGGCGGGCTGGGCAAGCTTGACCGTCCCGGTCACCCCGGTTGGGCGGCAGGCTCGACCGCCTCGGTCGCCCCGGTTGGCCCGGCAGGCTCGACCGCCTCGGTCACTCCGGTTGGGCGGCAGGCCGGCACGCTTGACCGCCGCGGTCGCTCCGATTGCCCGGCAGGCTCGGCAAGCCCGATTGCTCCGATCGCCCCGGTCACTCTGGCAGGCCCGGCAGGCTTGACCGCCCCGGTCGCCCCGGTTGGCCCGGTCGCCCCGGTCGCCCCGGTTGGCCCGGCAAGCTCGACCACCTCGGTCACTTCGGTTGGGCGGCAGACTCGGCGGGATCGACCGCCCCGGCCACGCCGGTTGGGCGGCGGGCCAGGCCCGGCAGGCTCGACCGCCCCGGTCGCCCCGGTCGCCCCGGCTGGCCCGGCAGGCTCGGTTGGCCCGGCAAGTCGGGCCGGCCCGACCGCCCCTGACAACCCCCGGCAGTCCCGGCAACCTCGACCGAACCGAAAGCCCTGACAACCCCCCGCCGTACGCTCCCGCATGGCCGAGCTGCCTAGGGTGCTGCCATGACTGTCCTTCCCGGCTGTTACTGCCCCCTCGACGGAACCCGCGTTCCCTCCGGATCGCTCGACTGGTGCTGCCCGGCCTGTCGCGGGCCGCTCGATCTGGACTACTCGCCGACCCCCGCGCCGCTCAAATCTCTTGCCGGGCGGGTCAATTCGTTGTGGCGTTACGCGGAATGCCTGCCGATCCCCGTAGCCGAATGCAGCCTGGGGGAAGGGCGGACGCCCGTGGTGGGGCTGACGGACACCGTGTCGGCCAAGCTCGATTTCCTCATGCCGACCCTGTCGTTCAAGGACCGCGGAGCCGTCATGCTCGCCGCGCTCGCCACCCGGCTGGGTCCGGAGCGGGTGGTCGCCGACAGCAGCGGCAACGCCGGGACGGCCGTCGCGGCGTACTGCGCGCGGGCCCGGCTGCCCTGTTCCGTGTACGTTCCCGAGGGCACGTCGGCCAAGAAAATGGAGCAGATCGGGGCGCACGGGGCGCGGCTCGAGGTGGTCGCCGGGGACCGCGAGGCGACCGCGCGGGCGGCGCGCGAGGCGGCGGACGAAGCGGGCGTCTTCTACGCGAGCCACGTCTACAACCCGTACTTCCTGCACGGCACCAAGACCTACGTGCACGAACTCTGGGAGGACCTAGGCGGGCGCCTCCCCGACGTCCTGGTGCTGCCGGTCGGCAACGGAACCCTGCTCCTCGGTGCCGCTCTCGCCGTCGCCGAACTCCATACCGCGGGGCTGATCGACCGGCGGCCCGCGCTGCACGCCGTACAGGCCGCGAACGTCGCCCCGCTCGCCGCCGCCTGGCGGGCCGGCGCGGACGACCTGACCGGGGAGGCGGTGGCCGGCGAGCCGACGTTCGCCGAGGGCATCGCCATCGCGCGGCCGCCCCGGGCCCGGCAGATCCTGCGGGCCGTACGGGAGTCCGGCGGGGCCTTCCACACGGTGACCGAGGATCAGATCCGGCATGCCCAGCTCGATCTGGCCTCGCGCGGGCTGTTCGTGGAGTCGACCGGCGTCGCCTGCTGGGCCGCGACCCGCGAGGGAGGCCCCCTCGGTGCCGTCCTGAACGGGCGCGCCGCCGTCGTGCCTCTCTGTGGCGCCGGTCTGAAGACTGGCCTGGCCGATCCGGAGGCGGTCTGAGGGCGGGGGCGCTGTCGAGATGTTTGCGGGCGGTCCCGTTCGCACAGTTGATTACAGCGAGGATGTATGAAAACTGCACTACCGAAAGAAAGTTGCTGCGTAAAGCCTGCGAAGGCTGCATGTCATCACTTCGAGTGATTCCCTGGCCTTTGCTTGCACGTCTCAACCTACGGTTGTCAGGCTGTTGCTGTCTGTCGATCTGACGGAGAGGCGAGGGGAAGAACCAGTGACATTCGGTGAGCAGCCGGCGTACTTGCGCGTTGCGGGAGATCTGCGCAGGAAGATCGTCAACGGCTCACTGCCGCCGCTCACCCGCCTCCCCTCCCAGGCCCGGATCCGCGAGGAGTACGGGGTCTCGGACACGGTCGCCCTGGAGGCGCGCAAGGTCCTCATGGCCGAGGGGCTCGTCGAGGGGCGTTCCGGTTCGGGCACGTATGTGCGGGAGCGGCCGGTGCCGCGGCGCGTGGCCCGGTCCGGGTACCGGGCGGGCAGCGGCTCCACCCCGTTCCGGCAGGAGCAGGCCGATCCCGCCGCGCGCGGCACCTGGGAGTCGCGCAGCGAGCAGGTCGACGCGGACGCGGACGTCGCCGAGCGGCTCGGCGTCCGGGCCGGTGACCGCGTGATGTGTACGCGGTATGTGTACCGGGACGCGGGCGAGACGGTGATGCTGGCGACGTCGTGGGAGCCGCTGGCCGTCACGGGCCGCACGCCGGTGATGCTGCCCGAGGAAGGGCCGCTGGGCGGCTGCGGCGTCGTCGAGCGCATGGCGGCGATCGACGTGATCGTGGACAACGTGACGGAGGAGGTCGCCGCCCGCCCCGGCCTCGCCGAGGAGTTGAGCGCACTCGGCGGTGTGCCGGGCCATGTCGTCCTCGTCATCCACCGGACGTTCTTCGCCTCGGGCCGGCCGGTGGAGACGGCGGACATCGTGGTGCCGGCGGATCGCTACCGCATCGCGTATCACCTACCGGTGAAGTAAGCCCGGGGCTCCGCCTCCGGGGGCCTGGCGCCGCTTTCGGGTCGGGCGCCGCTACCGGGTCGGGCCCCGCTTGCAACTCGGGCTCCGCTTGCGGCCCGGGCCCCGCTTCGGGCCCGGCACCGCCTCCGGTCCGCCCCCGTTGCCGGGCCGCCCCTCCGTTTTCGGGCCGGGCGTTGCCTCCGGGCCGGCCCCGCTTCCGGGCCGTGTCCCGCCTGGGCGCCGCACCCGGCCCCCGGGCCACACCCCGCGCCTCCGGTCCGCCCCCGTTGCCGGGCCGCCCCTCCGTTTTCGGGCCGGCCCCGCTTCCGGGCCTTGTCCCGCCTGGGCCCCGCACCAGGCCCCCCGGGGCACACCCCGCGCCTCCAGGCCGAGCGCCGTTCCGGCCCCCCCGCCCCCTGCCGCTCACCCACAGCCGCCCCGCGCTCCGCCTCCGGAATGGGCGCGCCTCCGGCGGGGCCCCGCCCCCACACCGCACCCTCCTCCGAGCCGAGTGCCGTTCGGACTCCGCCGCGCCGCGCCCCGCTGACCACCCGCTGCCGCCCCGCGCTCCGCGTCCGGCCGGGCCCTCCTCCCGCCCCGGACCCGCCGCGAGGGTCGGGCGCCGTTCCGGACCCCCGCCCCGCCCTGCCGATCACCCACTGCCGCCCCGCGCCCCGCCTCCGCAGCCGAGCGCCGTTCAGACCCCGCCCCGCCGCTGGGCCGGTCCCCCCTTCCGGCCGGGCCCCGCTTCAGACCCGCTCCCGCTTGCACCCCGCACCCCGCCCCGAGCCGAGCACCGTTCCGCCCCCACCGCGCCCCGCCCTGCCACGCCCCCACCCCAGTCCATACCGCCCAAGCCAAAGCCAAGCAGGAAACGGTCAAATCCGGCCGTTCTCGCCCCGGGTCCCGGCCGGGTCGCCCTCGGCGCCGTCGGCCGGCCCGGGGGAGTACTCCTCGCCCCCGCAGCGCGGACCGCCCACGTCGCGACGCGCTCGCCGAACTGCCCGGCGGCACGAACGTGGCCGTCGCCTGCACCACGAAGAGCAGGTACCGCCGGCCCCGCTGACCGGCCCTGGTGGCGAAGGCCGGCCCGTCCGGACCGGGGCCGACGGCACCGACCACCCCCCCGGTCGCGCCGAAGCCGCGCCGTCCCGCCCGAGCCCGCCGGGACCAGAGGGGCGCATCGAAACGGATGCGCCCCTCCGGCGTGGCCGCGCGGGCGCTTGTGATGGCTCATTGCGTACCTCTTTGTGCCAATCCGTATCCGCTCCGTGAAGGTCAGGCGTAGGCTCGGGCATATGCGGAGTGCGGTTTCCTCAGGCGTCCCAGGGGGCGGGCATGCGGGCTGGAGTCGGGGAGTGGAGGGGCGCGATGAATGACGGCACGACCACTCTTCCGTGGCTGGTCATCCGGGAGGATGACAACGGGAACCGCTACCGAGTCGGAAGGTTCGCGACCAGGGCCGAAGCCCAGCGCACCGCCGACAGCCTCGGCGACCATGAGCACCAGCAGCTCTACTGCGTCGAGCGCCTCGGTGCGCGCAAGCCGGGCCCGGAGCAGAACGGCACGGCGCGCTGACGGAGCCGTAGGCTCCGGCCCATGCCCACTGCACCTTCTCCGAAAGAGCCGACCGTGGTGGTCGCCGCCGCCCTCTACGACCGTGCGGGCCGTCTCCTGGCCGCGCGCCGCAGCGCCCCGGTCGAACTCGCGGGCCGCTGGGAACTGCCCGGCGGCAAAGTGGAGCCAGGCGAGCGCCCCGAGCACGCCCTGGCGCGCGAGCTGCGTGAAGAACTGGGCGTCGCGGCCGAACCCGTCGACCGGCTGCCGGGCGAGTGGCCCCTGAAACCCGGCTACGTCCTTCAGGTCTGGCGCACCCGGTTGCGCTCCGGCACCCCGGCCCCGCTCCAGGACCACGACGACCTGCGCTGGCTGACGCCGGACGAGGTCTGGTCGGTCGACTGGCTGGATCAGGACGTGCCCGCCGTGCGCGAGGTGCTCCGCCAGGGCCGGCCCTGACCCGGACCGGCGCGCGGGCCGTCGTGGCGTGCGCCGGTGGCATTCCACCCGTACGCCGTCCGTACCACCACACTCCCCTGGACGCGATAGCGGAACGCCCCACCCGGGTATATGCCGATTAACCCTCTGAAACCGGACAGAGTGCTACGCGGGCCAGGGAAGTGATCGGCGTGCTCCACACCGAAGGTGACTACGCCGAGTGGGCCTTCCCCGCCGACCCGACAGCGGTCCGCAGGGCCCGCTCGGCGGTCCGGGCCCAGCTCGCCGCCTGGGACCTCGACGAACTCGGCGACATCACGACCCTGCTGGTCAGCGAGTTGGTCACCAACGCGCTGCGGCACGCCGCCGGCCCGATCGGAGTGCGCCTCTTCCGCCCCGGCACGCCGCACGACGCCCGGGGCACGCTCCTCGTGGAGGTCTCCGACCCGCTGCCCGACCCGCCCCGCGCCCGCACCGCCACCGCCGACGACGAGGGCGGCCGGGGCCTCCAACTGGTCGCCGGGGCGTCCCGGCGCTGGGGAACCAGGCCGGGCGACCCCCGGACGGGTGGCAAAACGGTGTGGTTCGAGCTGGCCCTGCCCGGTTAGACGAAGTCAGACGAAGATCAGATGAGTGGGTGCGGGGCGTCGTGTGTGGGCGCACCTCCACCCTGGGTACGGAAACAGTCGGTCCCGACGGGCCAAAAAGGGTCGGGAGCGTGGTGTGATCGTGAACACCGTGTTGCGCGGCTCCGTAGTGCTGGATACTGCGGGCAGCCGCCCCGGTGACCGGTGCCGGACGTGGTGAGCTGGAGGGGACGGTTCGCGTGAGCGAGATACCAGCGAAGGCCAACATGTCCGAGGGGCACCCGGACACGGCGTCGGCGCGGGATGCGGACCGTGCGCCGCGGGACGGCGGCGGGGCAGCCGCCCCCGACGGCTGGCAGTCGAGCCCGCCCGGTTCGATCTACGACTACATCAAGGTCGCCTCCTTCTCCATCGGGCCCGACGGCCTGATCGACCAGTGGAGCCTGCGGGCCGCGCAGGTCTTCGGCGTCACGGCCGAGGACGCCGTGGGCCGGGACCCCATCGAGGCGTTCGTCCCCGCGGACCTCCGCGAGCGCAGCCACCGCAAGATGGCGGAGATCCTGGACGGCCGGGAGTGGACGGGCAGCGTCCCGTTCCGGATGCCACCCCCTGAGGGCACGGAGGGCGCCGAGGCGTCGGCGGACCGGCCCACCGGCCGCGCCGAGGTCTACGTGATGCCGACCACCACCGAGTCCGGTGAGCGCGCCGCCGTCTGCATCGTCGTGGACGTGCGGACCCTGCGCCGCATCGAGACGGATCTCGCCGCCTCGCAGGCGATTTTCGGCCAATCTCCGTTCGGCTTCCTGCTGTTCGACACGGATCTCAAGGTGCGCAGGACCAACCGCACCTTCACCGCGGTCTTCGGCGGCAAGACCGACGACCACCGCGGCCGCACCGTCCACGACTACCTGCCACGGCACGAGGCCGACCGGGTGCAGGGCGCGCTGCGCCGGGTCCTGGAGACCGGCGAGTCCGTCACCGACATGCAGCTGGTGGGGACCGTCCCGGACTCGTCCGAGCGCCGCCACTGGTCCATCAACCTCTACCGCGTGCACAGCGGTTCGGGCCGGCCCATCGGCATCGCCGGGCTCTCCACCGACGTCACCCGGCGCCACGCCGCCGCCCGCGAGGCCGCGCACGCCCGCCGCAACCTCGCCCTGCTGAACGAGGCGGGTGCCCGCATCGGCAACTCGCTCGACCTGGAGACGACCTCCCGCGAACTCCTCGACGTGGTCGTCCCCGGCTTCTGCGACCTGGCCTCCGTCGACCTGTACCAGGGGCTGCTCGCGGGCGACGAGGCCGCGCTCGGCAGCCACAGCCTGGCCGACGGCAGCGCCGAGCTGCGCCGGGTCGCCGCCGCCAGCGCCGTCGCGGACGTGCCCTTCCTGACCCTCGGCGGCGAGGCCCCGGTCAGCGTCGGCGCCGTGCACCGCTTCCCGTTCAACTCGGCCTGCGCGGACGCCCTGCGCACCGCGCGGCCCCAGCTGCTGCCCGCCGAGCCGGGCGGCCTCGTCCAGTCCACCCTCGCGGTGCCCATGGTCGCCCACGACACCGTCGTCGGGCTCGTGCAGTTCTCCCGGACCAAGGGCAGCGAACCCTTCAACGACCGGGACCGCGCACTCGCCGTGGAGCTGGCCGCGCGCGCCGCGGTCTGTATCGACAACGCGCGCCTGTACCGCCGCGAGCACGAGCGCGCCCTGATCCTGCAGCGCTCCCTCCTGCCGCCCGACAACCCCGAGGCGTCCGGTCTCGACATCGCCTGCCGTTACCTCCCGGGGAACGCGGCGACGGAGGTGGGCGGCGACTGGTTCGACGTCATCGAACTGCCGGGTCACCGCACCGCGCTGGTCATCGGCGACGTCATGGGGCGCGGCCTGCGCGCCGCCGTGGCCATGGGCGAACTGCGCACCGCCGTGCGCACGCTGGCCCTGCTCGACCTCGAACCGGCCGAGGTGCTCAGCGCGCTGGACGAGATCGCCCGCGGCCTCGGCACCCCCGGCGGCGTCCAGCAGGCGACGCGCTCGGCCCGCAGCAAGCCCTCCGACGCCGACCTCTCCGAGGTCTACCTCGCCACCTGCGTCTACGCGGTCTACGACGCCGTCACCCGCCGCTGCACCTTCGCCAACGCCGGCCACCTGCCGCCCGTGCTCGTCGAACCCGGCGACGGCGCCCTCATGCTCGACGTGCCGCCCGGGATGCCGCTCGGCGTCGGCGGCGAACCCTTCGAGGAGGTGGAGGTCGAGCTGCCGGAGGGCTCGCTCCTCGGCCTTTACACCGACGGGCTCGTCGAGTCCCGCGACCACCCGCTGGACGAGGGGCTCTCCGCGTTCCGCGCCGTGCTCGACGACCCGCCCACCCGTCGCCCGGCCGCCACCCCTCAACGACCGGGCTACGCCCGGACCCCCTCCGATTCCCTGGAGGACGTCTGCGACCACGTCCTGACCACCCTCGACACCCACCACGGCGAGGACGACATCGCCCTGCTCCTGGCCCGCGTCGAGGGCCTCCCCAGCGAGAACGTGGGCGACTGGACCCTGCCGCGCGAACCCAAGTCCGTCGGCCGGGCCCGGGAGCTGGCCCGCGAACAGCTGACCGCCTGGGAGCTCGGGCCCCTCGCCGACACCACCGAGCTGCTCGTCAGCGAGCTGGTCACCAACGCCCTGCGCTACGGCGAGGGCGACATCAGGCTCCGGCTGCTGCTCGACCGCACCCTGGTCTGCGAGGTGTGGGACGCGGGGCTCGTGCAGCCGCGCCGCCGCCGCGCCCGCGACACCGACGAGGGCGGCCGGGGGCTACAACTGGTCGGCCTGCTCAGCGCGGCCTGGGGCTCGCGCCGCACCCCGCGGGGCAAGACGGTCTGGTTCGAACTCGCCCTGCCGAACGGGGGGACGGGCCTGGTCGACCCGACGGAGGCGCTGCTCAGCCTCTTCTGACCGCGCCCCCGCCGCCCGCTCTCAGGGGGAGGACCGCCGCCGGATCTTGTTCCCGAGCCACACCACCGGGTCGTACTTACGGTCGGCGGCCCGCTCCTTCAACGGGATCAGCGCGTTGTCCGTGATCTTGATGCCCTCGGGGCAGACCTCCGTACAGCACTTCGTGATGTTGCAGTAGCCGAGCCCGTGCTCGTCCTGCGCGGTCCGCTTGCGGTCGAGCCCGCTCGCCGCGGCCTCGTCCAGCGGGTGCATGTCCAGCTCGGCGACGCGCATCAAGAAGCGCGGCCCGGCGAAGGCCGGCTTGTTCTCCTCGTGGTCGCGCACCACGTGGCAGGTGTCCTGGCAGAGGAAGCACTCGATGCACTTGCGGAACTCCTGCGGGCGGTCGACGTCCTCCTGGGTCATCCGGTACTCACCGGGCCCGACCCCGGCCGGCGGCACGAACGCCGGGACCTCGCGCGCCTTCGCGTAGTTGAAGCCGACGTCGGTCACCAGGTCCCGGATCACCGGGAACGCGCGCAACGGCGTCACCGTGATCACGTCGTCCCGTCCGAAGACCGACATCCGCGTCATGCACATCAGCCGGGGCCGGCCGTTGATCTCGGCGGAGCACGAACCGCACTTGCCGGCCTTGCAGTTCCAGCGCACCGCCAGATCGGGCGCCTGCGTCGCCTGGAGCCGGTGGATGATGTCGAGGACGACCTCCCCGTCGTTCACCTCGACGGCGAAGTCCGCCAGGCCGCCGCCCCCGGTATCTCCGCGCCACACCTTGAAGCGGGCCTCATACGCGCTCACTCGTACAGCTCCCCTTCGGCCAGGTACTTGACCAGCTCCTCCTTCTCGAAGAGGGCCAGCAGGTCGGGGCGGATCGGTTCGGTGGCCTCCCGGACGAGGCTGATCTGCCCGCGCACCGGATCGGTGGCGGCGAGTCCTCCGCTCGGGTCGCGGAGCCGGCACAGCAGGTTGACCGGCCGCCACTCCCGCTCCATCGCCGGGTGGTCCTCGCGGGTGTGGCCGCCGCGCGACTCCGTGCGCTCCAGGGCGGCCCGCGCGACGCACTCGCTGACCAGCAGCATGTTGCGCAGGTCGAGGGCGAGGTGCCAGCCGGGGTTGAACTGCCGGTGCCCCTCGACCCCGGCCCGGCGCGCCCGCACCCGCAGCGCGGCGAGAGCGCGCAGGGCCTGCTCCATCTCGGGCGCGCGGCGGATGATGCCGACGAGGTCGTTCATCGTCTGCTGGAGCTCCTGGTGCAGCGTGTACGGGTTCTCGGGGATGGTGCCCTCCTCGTGGCCCTCGGCGGAGAAGGGGCGCAGGGCTTCGGCGGCGGCCGCGTCCAGCTGGAGTTCGTCGACGACGGGGCGCGCGTCCAGGCCCTGCGCGTACGCGGCCGCGTGCAGACCGGCGCGGCGGCCGAAGACGAGCAGGTCGGAGAGGGAGTTCCCGCCGAGCCGGTTCGAGCCGTGCATGCCGCCGGCCACCTCCCCGGCCGCGTAGAGCCCGGGGACGCCGCGGGCGGCGGCCGTGTCGGAGTCGACGGCGATGCCGCCCATCACGTAGTGGCAGGTCGGCCCGACCTCCATCGCCTCCGCGGTGATGTCGACGTCAGCCAGTTCTTTGAACTGGTGGTACATCGAGGGCAGCCGGCGCCGGATGACCTCGGCCGGCATCCGGGTGGAGACGTCGAGGAAGACGCCGCCGTGCGGGGAGCCGCGGCCCGCCTTGACCTCCGCGTTGATGGCGCGGGCCACCTCGTCGCGGGGGAGCAGCTCGGGCGGGCGCCGGTTGCGGTCCGGGTCCTCGTACCAGCGGTCGCCCTCCGCCTCGGACTCGGCGTACTTCTCCTTGAAGACGTCCGGGACGTAGTCGAACATGAAGCGCTTGCCCTCGGAGTTGCGCAGGACGCCGCCGTCGCCGCGGACCGACTCGGTGACGAGGATGCCCTTGACCGAGGGCGGCCAGACCATCCCGGTGGGGTGGAACTGGACGAACTCCATGTTCAGCAGCGGCGCGCCCGCGAGGAGGGCGAGGGCGTGGCCGTCCCCGGTGTACTCCCAGGAGTTCGACGTCACCTTGAAGGACTTGCCGATGCCGCCGGTGGCGAGGACCACGCTGGGCGCCTCCAGCACGAAGAAGCGGCCGCTCTCGCGCTCGTAGCAGAAGACGCCGGCGACCTTTCCGGCCTCAGTACCGGCGCCGGGCGCATCCTTCAACACCCGTGTCACGGTGCACTCCTGAAAGACCTTCAGACGTGCCTCGTAATCCCCGAACTCCGCCTTGTCCTGCTGCTGGAGCTGGACGATCTTCTGCTGGAGGGTGCGGATCAGCTCCAGGCCGGTGCGGTCGCCGACGTGGGCGAGGCGGGGGTACTCGTGGCCGCCGAAGTTGCGCTGGGAGATCCGGCCGTCGCCGGTGCGGTCGAAGAGCGCGCCCCAGGTCTCCAGCTCCCAGACCCGGTCGGGGGCCTCCCGCGCGTGCAGCTCCGCCATCCGCCACTGGTTGAGGAACTTTCCGCCGCGCAGGGTGTCGCGGAAGTGGACCTGCCAGTTGTCGCCGGAGTTGACGTTGCCCATGGCGGCCGCGATACCGCCCTCGGCCATCACCGTGTGGGCCTTGCCGAAGAGGGACTTGCAGATCACCGCGGTCCGCGCGCCCCGCTCCCGCGCCTCGATCGCGGCCCGCAGCCCGGCGCCGCCGGCGCCCACCACGACCACGTCCCACCGCTGCGGCTCCACCACGCTCATCGTCTCGCCCCCACCATCAGAAGAACCGCGGATCGTCGAAGACACCGGACGCGACCAGGTACACGTAGCAGTCGGCGAACGCGACGCTGAGCAAGGAGGCCCAGGCCAGCTGCATGTGACGGGCGTTCAGCTTGCTGACCCACCCCCACAGCCGGTAGCGCACGGGGTGCTTCGAGAAGTGTCTGAGGCGTCCGCCGACGATGTGCCGGCAGGAGTGGCAGGAGAGCGTGTACGCCCAGATCAGCACGATGTTCAGCAGGAACACCAGGGTGCCCAGGCCCATGTGGCCCCACGCGTAGTGCTCGTCGCGGAAGGCGAGCACGGTGTCGTAGGTGAGGATGCAGGCGACGAGCACGGCCGCGTAGAAGAAGTACCGGTGGATGTTCTGGAGGACGAGCGGGAAGCGGGTCTCGCCGCTGTACTTCTTGTGCGGCTCGGCCACCGCGCAGGCCGGCGGCGACGCCCAGAAGCCGCGGTAGTAGGCCTTGCGGTAGTAGTAGCAGGTCAGCCGGAAGCCGAGCGGGAAGACGAGGATGAGCAGGGCGGGGGACAGGCCCCACCAGCCGCCGAACAGCTCCCAGTTGGGGCCGTGCCGCATCGGCGCGCAGTTCTTGGCGACGCACGGCGAGTAGAACGGCGAGACGTAGGGCGCCGCGTAGTAGTCCGCGTCGGCGAAGGCCCGCCATGTCGAGTAGACGACGAAGGCGAACAGACCGGCCGCGGTCGCGGCCGGGGCCAGCCACCAGCGGTCCGTGCGCAGGTGCGGCGCGGCGATCGCGGCACGGGTCCGGCCGCGGACGCCGGTGCCGCTCGGGGGACGGGGGTCGGTGCTGGGTTCCGTGCCGGTGGCCAAGGAAGCCTCCGCTCGAAGGGACGGGGTGGAGCGGTCAGGGGGCGTGCCGGTTGCGGGCGCCGAGCCCCTCGTCGTCCGAATCGGTCCACAGGGCGCTGTCGTACGGGGTGTCGGAGATCGCTACGAGGCTCTGCGGGCGCCGCGTGCTCTCCGGGTCCGCCAGGGCCGAGGCGCGCAGCAGGGCCACGCTCTCGCGCAGGTGCTCGGTGTCGGCGCGGACCCGGCGCAGGTCCGGGCCGTCGGGGTGGGACGTGAGGCGGGCGACGGCGCGGGCGAGATCGTCGACGCAGCGCTGGATGGTCGTCAGTTCGTCGGTCAGGGACATGACGTGCCTCGCTTCCGCTGGTGCGGCGGAGATGCTCATGCGCCTGCGAGTGTCGCGCGTCACATCACCGTTTGTGAAGGCCGCGGACGGATTGTGCGGGGCGGTTCCCCGCCCCCGAGGCATGCGGCCTCGCCGCAGCCTCCCCTGGAGGTAGCGCACGCAGTGCACACCTCCGGGGGCGCGGGGAACTGCGCGACCAGCCCCCACCGAACCCGCACCCGCGAACACACCCCCCAGGACCCTCACCCCGGCCCCGGATTGAGCCGCACGGGTGGGGTTGCGGTCGGTCCACGCCGTGTCGCCCGCCCCGGCGCCCCCCATCCACTTCAGTGACCCGATAGATGTGATCAACCACATATACCGCCAAACGTGATCAACCGGCCCGCACCGGAGGTAGACGCCGAGATGCATCACCGACCCAGGCGCCCAGGCGCAGCCATCCGCTCGGCCGCGTTCCTCGTGAGCGGCGCGCTCGCCGTGACCGCCCTCGCGGGGTGCGGCTCCGACGACGAGGCCGGGGCCCCCACCGCCCGCCAGGACATCGCGCCCGCCGCCCGCGACCAGATCAGGGACGGCGGCAGCCTGCGCTGGGCGATCGACGCCATGCCCAAGACGCTGAACTCCTTCCAGGCCGACGCGGACGCCGCCACCTCCCGGATCGCCGGCGCCGTCCTGCCGTCGATGTTCCGGCTCGACGCGCAGGGCCGGCCGCAGCTCGACGCCGACTACCTGGAGAAGGCCGAGGTCATCGAGACCGAGCCGAAGCAGGTCGTGCAGTACAAGCTCGACCAGAAGGCGGTGTGGAGCGACGGCCGCGAGATCGGCGCCCCCGACTTCGCCGCGCAGTGGCGCGCCCTGTCCGGCAAGGACAGCGCGTTCTGGACCGCGCACAACGCCGGGTACGACCGCATCGAGAAGATCGAGCGCGGCGCCGACGACCTGGAGGTGCGGGTCACCTTCTCCAAGCCGTACGCGGACTGGCGCGCCCTGTTCTCGCCGCTGTACCCCAAGGACGTCACGGGGACGCCGGCCAGCTTCAACGAGGGCGCCCGCCGCAAGCTGAAGGTCACCGCGGGCCCCTTCGACGTGGGCTCGGTCGACCGGGACGCCGAGAAGGTCACCCTGGAGCGCAATCCGCACTGGTGGGGACAGCCCAGCAAGCTCGACAAGCTCGTCCTCACCGCGGTGCCCCGCGCCAAGCGCGCCACGGCCCTCGCCGCCGGCCGGCTCGACCTGGCGGACGTCGACGCGGGCGGCGCCGAGCGCATCGCCCACGCCGCCCGCGACAAGGGCGCCCCGGGCCCGCTCGCGCACGGCCCGGGCTCCGCGCGCACCCCCGCCCAGGCGCTGCGGTCCTGGGCGATCGCGCACGGCGAGGACGCGGAGGCGGCGGACGCGGAGCTGGCCGCCCGCGCGAAGACCCGCAAGGCCGTCAAGAAGTACGCCAAGGAGCAGGCGGACCTGAACGGCTTCCGGGTCCGCAAGTCGCTCGAACCCGCCTTCACCCAGCTCGCCCTGAACGGCGCCGAGGGACCGCTCGCCGACGAGCGCGTGCGCCGCGCCGTGGCCCGCGCCCTGGACCGCACCCAGCTCGCCGAGGTGGCGCTGAAGCCGCTCGGACTGCCGGTGCACACGGTCGGCAACCACCTCGCCCTGGCCGGCCAGGCCGACTACTCCGACAACAGCAGCGCGCTCGGCGACCAGGACACCGCCGAGGCACAGGCGCTGCTCGCCGAGGCGGGCTGGGTCCCCGGCGGCGCGGCGGAGGAGAAGAAGGAGAAGCCGAGGACGGCGGGGGGCAAGGCCGAGGACACCACGGACTCCCGCGGCGAGGGCGACGACGGCAAGCCCGCCGGCCACGCACCGCTGCTCGGCCCGGGGCCGGTCGCCGCCGCCCAGCACGCCGCGCTCCTGCACCAGGCCCACGCCGTGAAGCTGCGCGCGGCCGATGGGGAGAAGAAGAAGCACACCAGCAGCGAACACGCGGCGTCCGGCGCGTACGCGCCGAAGGGCACCGCCGCTCCGGGCGGCGCCGCCGCGGGCCCGCTGGCCAAGGACGGCAAGCCGCTGACGCTGCGCTTCGTGCTCCCCTCGGGCGAGGGCGCGGAGCAGCTGCGCGCCGTCGCGGACCGGATCACGCAGATGCTGGGCACGATCGGGGTGCGCACGGACATCACGAAGGTCGGGGACGAGAACTACTTCAAGGACCACATCGCGTCCGGCGAGTACGACCTCGCGCTCTACTCCTGGCCCGCCTCCGCCTACCCGGCCACCGACGCCCGGCCGATCTACGCCAAGCCGGTCCCGGCCGCCGACGGCTCGCTCACCGTCGAGCAGAACTACACGCGGGTCGGCACCGACCACATCGACCAGCTCTTCGACCAGGCCATCGGCGAGCTGGACGCCGACGAGGAGCGGAACCTGGTCCGGCAGGCCGACGCCCAGATCTGGGCCGCAGCAGGATCGATTCCTCTCTATCAGCGCCCGCAGCTGGTGGCGGCCCGCGCGAGCCTCGCCAACGCCGGCGCGTTCGGTTTCCAGGAGCCGCGCTACGAGGACATCGGGTACCTGAAGAAGGGGCCGGAGCCGGCCGCGGGGCCCGCGAAGAACTGACCCGCCCCCCTCCTCCAAGCTCAGATCGTGCTCAACTCCCTTGCCCGCGGGACCACCCTGCGGGCAAGGTTCGTATCACCCATTGACCTGCGGTTTCCTCCGTTCCACCGGTGCCTTCGGCCCTCCCCTCCAGGGCCGGAAGCGTCCTCACCCGTCAAGCCACGTACCATGGGGTGAGGCCGTGGCGTGTCCAGCCCGGCAGGGCGCGCGTATCACTGATGTACGCGCAGCCGTCACCTATTCCGGGAGTACGCCGCAATATGGCCACGCGCCACGACATCCGAAACGTCGCTATCGTCGCCCACGTCGACCACGGCAAGACGACCATCGTCGACGCCATGCTCAAGCAGGCCGGCTCGTTCGCCGCGCACGCCGCCGAGTCCCTCGACGATCGCATGATGGACTCGAATGACCTGGAGCGTGAGAAGGGCATCACGATCCTCGCCAAGAACACGGCGGTGAAGTACCACCCGAAGGATGGCGGCGACGTCATCACGATCAACATCATCGACACCCC
Source organism: Streptomyces sp. NPDC006552 (assembly GCF_040611655.1). NCBI lineage: Bacteria > Bacillati > Actinomycetota > Actinomycetes > Kitasatosporales > Streptomycetaceae > Streptomyces > Streptomyces sp. NPDC006552. Next base: position 59,876 of record NZ_JBEXOS010000025.1, on the reverse strand, counting down.
GGGCCACGCCGACTTCGGTGGCGAGGTCGAGCGCGGTCTGTCGATGGTCGACGCGGTGGTCCTGCTCGTGGACGCCTCCGAGGGCCCGCTCCCGCAGACCCGCTTCGTGCTGCGCAAGGCGCTCCAGCAGCGCCTGCCCGTCATCCTGTGCATCAACAAGACGGACCGCCCCGACTCGCGGATCGACGAGGTCGTCAACGAGACGTACGACCTCTTCCTCGACCTGGACGCGGACGAGGAGCAGATCGAGTTCCCGATCGTCTACGCGTGCGGCCGTGACGGCATCGCGTCGCTGACCAAGCCGGAGAACGGCACGGTCCCGGCCGACTCCACCAGCCTGGAGCCGTTCTTCTCCACGATCCTGGAGCACGTCCCGGCCCCGACGTTCGACGAGTCGGCCCCCCTCCAGGCGCACGTGACCAACCTGGACGCCGACAACTTCCTCGGCCGCATCGCGCTCCTCCGTGTCGAGCAGGGCGAGCTGCGCAAGGGCCAGACCGTCGCCTGGATCAAGCGCGACGGCACGATCTCGAACGTGCGCATCACCGAGCTGCTCATGACCGAGGCGCTCACCCGCAAGCCCGCCGAGGTCGCCGGCCCCGGTGACATCTGCGCCGTCGCCGGTATCCCCGACATCATGATCGGCGAGACGCTGGCCGACCCGGAGAACCCGGTGGCGCTGCCGCTGATCACGGTCGACCAGCCCGCCATCTCCATGACCATCGGCACCAACACCTCGCCGCTGGTCGGCCGGGGCGGCACCGGCAAGGGCGCGCAGGCGAAGTCCGCGGTCAAGGACCGCAAGGTCACCGCCCGCCAGGTCAAGGACCGCCTGGACCGCGAGCTGATCGGTAACGTCTCGCTGCGCGTCCTGGACACCGAGCGCCCCGACGCCTGGGAGGTGCAGGGCCGCGGTGAGCTGGCGCTGGCCATCCTGGTCGAGCAGATGCGCCGCGAGGGCTTCGAGCTGACCATCGGCAAGCCGCAGGTCGTCACCAAGGAGGTCGACGGCAAGACGCACGAGCCCGTCGAGCGCCTCACGGTCGACGTGCCCGAGGAGCACATGGGCGCCGTCACGCAGCTCATGGGCGTCCGCAAGGGCCGTATGGACAACATGTCGAACCACGGCTCCGGCTGGGTCCGCATGGAGTTCGTGGTGCCCTCGCGCGGCCTCATCGGCTTCCGTACGGAGTTCCTGACGAGCACCCGCGGCACCGGCATCGCCCACTCCATCCACGAGGGCCACGAGCCCTGGTTCGGCGAGCTGAAGACCCGCAACAACGGCTCGCTCGTCGCGGACCGCGCCGGCGCCGTCACCGGGTTCGCCATGACGAACCTCCAGGAGCGCGGCGTGCTCTTCACCGAGCCCGGCACCGAGGTGTACGAGGGCATGATCGTCGGCGAGAACTCGCGCGCCGACGACATGGACGTGAACATCACCAAGGAGAAGAAGCTCACCAACATGCGCTCCGCCTCCGCCGACTCCTTCGAGGCGATCGTGCCGCCGCGCAAGCTCTCCCTGGAGCAGTCCCTGGAGTTCTGCCGCGACGACGAGTGCGTCGAGGTGACCCCGGAGGCCGTGCGCATCCGCAAGGTCGTCCTGGACCAGAAGGAGCGCGGCCGCTCCGCCTCGCGCGCCAAGCACGGCTGACACGCCGGTAGTTGACGCGAGCGCCCGGTCCCCCCGAGGGGGTGCCGGGCGCTTCGTGTTGCGGCTAATCTGCCGGTGTCTACGCGGATTGACAACGGCGGACGCCGGACCTCCCCCAACAACGGGTCAAAATCCGTCCGGACGCAAGTGATTAAGTCCACCCCGGTGTCCGATATTCGGGCACCTGTGGTCGATAGATATGTAACACGTCCGTTTCGTGGCCCTCTATCTCGGATCCGTTTGTCCGGATTTTGGGCAATGTACGCATCAGGTGTGATCGAACCGAGACCAAAAGGGTGTGGTCGCCGGAGGCGTCGTGGCTAATAGTTGACGGCGTAGAGCTCGGGTCAATGGGTCACGCGCTGTGGGGAGCGCCGACTCGCGAGCACACTGGGGCATTTCAAACCTTCGCCGTCAGGGGTGTCGGCCGGGTGACTTGTGCCCTCACTTGTAGTGAACAAAGTGGACTCATGAGGAGGAACCCATGCGAGGTGCCACAAGCGCCATATGGGTCGCGTCGTCCCCGATGGCAGGTGTAGGTCCCGCGGGCACGTCCCGTCCCGTCCTGGTGGACGAGGTAACGATCCAGCGTCGCGAACGCTCTTGACGGCTCGGCCCGGGGCCGGCCAGCCGCCGGTCACGGTCCAGGGTTCCTCAGGGGTGGGTTCACCCCAGTCCCCCAGTCGCCGTTCCCCCCTCGCGCGCTTCGAATGACGTACGCCGTGCGAAGGCCGTCGCTCCCCGGTTACCCGGCCGACGACCTCCAACACCTGTGAAATGGACGAATCATGACGAGTCCAATCGAGATTGAGGGCGCCCAGACCTCTTCCGCCTTGGACAAGGACAGCGCGCCCCAGGGCGACGCGACGGCGCCCAAGAAGCTGGCGGGGCGCAGCCCCGGACAGCTGATGTGGCGCCGCTTCAAGCGCGACAAGACGGGTGTCGTCTCCGCCGTCATCGTGGTGCTGTTCTTCCTGATAGCCGCGCTCGCCCCGGTCATCTCGAAGCTGTACGGCAAGGACCCGTACACCTTCTACGGCCAGGACGACCCCACGCTGCTCAACGAGTTCAACCTGCCGGCCGGGCCCAACGGCGGTATGTCGCCCGAGCACTGGTTCGGCATCGACCCGAACTACGGCCGGGACGTCTTCTCGTACCTGCTGTACGGCATGCGCACGTCGCTGTACACGGCCCTGTGCGCCACCATCGGCATGGTGCTCCTCGGCGTCGTGATCGGTCTGGCCGCCGGGTACTTCGGCGGGAAGATCGACTACTGGCTGGGCCGGCTCACCGACTTCATGATGGCGCTGCCCAACCAGCTGTTCATGGTCGCGGCCATGCCCGTCATCGTCACGGTCTTCGTGGCGCCGGACGAGGAGACCCCGGTCTCCGTCCGGTTCTTCGCCATCACCGGCATCATGTGGATGCTCACCTGGATGAGCCTGTCCCGTCTGGTGCGCGCCGTGACGCTCTCGCTGCGCGACCGGGAGTTCGTCGAAGCGGCCAAGGTCGCCGGCGCCTCCCCGTGGCGCATCATCCGCAAGGAACTGCTGCCCAACCTGGTGACGCCGATCATCGTCCAGGGCACGTACTTGCTCCCCAGCACCATCCTCTCGGTCGCCTTCCTCTCCTTCGTCGGCGTCGGCTACCAGGACCCCACTCCCGACTGGGGCCTGATGTTCGCCACCGCCGCACGGATCTACGAGGTGGACCCGACCTACTTGTACTTCCCGGGTGTCGCCATGGTCGTCTTCTTCGTGGCGTTCAACCTTCTCGGTGACTCGGTGCGGGACGCGTTCGATCCCAAGTCCGCGCGCTGACCCGCGTCACCCAGGGGGACGCTGCCACCCGGGCGCCGGGGGGAACATCCGGATGCGCCAGGCAGCACCAAAGGATCACTACTCACAGGCAGGTGGACTCGACTCCATGAGCATCCTTCGATCGCGCACGGCGCAGACAACGGTCGCCGCGGCGGCTGTCGGCGCACTGGCGCTCACCGGCTGCAGCAGCGGCAGCAGCAGCGACAACAAGCCGGTCGGCAAGACCCAGGCGGACGCGAAGGCCCAGGCCAAGCCGGTCGTCATGGGTACCGCCCAGGACTCCGTCGGCCCCGCCAAGGAGGTCCCGGGTGCCCGCAAGGGCGGGACCGCGCAGGTCTACCAGGAGACCGACTTCTCCCACCTGGACCCGGGCCAGATCTACGTCTCGGACGCCGGTGACCTCGCCAAGCTCCTCTACCGTGGCCTGACCACGTACAAGGAGGACGACAAGGGCAATCAGACGGTCGTCGGCGACCTCGCCGAGGACCCGGGCAAGATGACCGACGGCGGCAAGACCTGGACCTTCAAGCTGAAGGACGGGGTCAAGGACCAGAACGGCCACGTCATCACGTCGGCCGACATCCGCCACACCATAGAGCGGCTGTACGACTCGTTCCTGACGGACGGTCCGACGTACATCCAGACGTGGCTCTCCGGCTCCGGCACCAAGTACCGCAAGGCGTACGCCGGCCCCTACAAGGGCAAGCACCTGCCGGACTCCGTCCTGGCCACGCCGGACGACAAGACCATCGTCTTCCACTTCCTCGCGCCCCACACCGACGTGCCGCAGGCGCTCGCCATGGCCGCCTACGGCGTCGTGCCGGAGAAGACGGACACGAAGCAGAAGTACGACCAGGCCCCGGTCGCCACCGGCCCGTACAAGATCGCCTCGTACAAGCCGGGCAAGAACCTCTCGCTGGTCCGCAACGACCAGTGGGACGCGAAGACCGACCCGGCCCGCCACGCCTACGTCGACGGCTGGAACATCGACTACAACGTCTCCAAGGCCGACCAGACCAAGACGATCCTGGCCGACCGCGGCGAGGCCAAGAACGCGATCATGTTCTCCGGCCAGATCGACGCCACCCAGCTGCAGAAGATCACGCGCGACAAGGCCGTGATGAAGCGCACCGTCCAGGGCTACGCCCCGTACGTGTGGCAGCTGAACATGAACATGGACCGCGTCAAGGACAAGAAGGTCCGTGACGCCATCGCCCTGGCGATCCCGGCCACCGCGGCCGCGCACGCCGACGGCGGTGCCTACGGCGGTGACCCGGCCAACTCGCTCATCTCGCCGGCCACCCCGGGCTACGACAAGTCGTCCGACCCGTTCAACCGGGCCAAGAAGCCCAACGGTGACATCGCCGCGGCGAAGAAGCTCATCGACGAGGCCGGCGCCAAGGGCATGAAGCTGACCTACGGCTACGCCCAGACCGACGTCCGCGTCACCCAGGCGAACCTGATCATCAACAACCTGAAGAAGATCGGCCTCGACATCCAGAAGAAGGACATCGACGCCGCGACCTGGTACGAGCAGATGGGCAAGGTCAAGAACGGTCTTGACCTCTACATGACCGGCTGGGGCCAGGACTGGGCCGACGGCAACACCGTCTTCCCGCCGTCCTACGACGGCAGCGCCATCCAGGACGGCGGCTCGAACTACTCCCACGTGAACGACAAGCACGTGAACTCGGAGATCGCCCGCATCCAGCTCATCGCGGACGCCGCCGAGCGCGCCAAGGAGTACGCGAAGCTGTCGGACTACATCTCCAAGGAGATCAACCCGGCCGCCCCGATCTACTACACCAAGGTGTTCCAGATCGCCGGCTCCAACGTCGGTGGCCTGCGGTACTCGACGGTGACGAGCTACACCGACCCGACCGCGATCTACCTCAAGAAGTAGTCGGCACCAGGCAGTCCCCGGTGGTGAGAGCGCGGCGGAGCTCTCACCACCGGGCCGCCGGACCACCCCCCCTCTCCTGGCCTCCCACCGCCGCCGTCCTGAGAGCAGCTTCCTGCCATGCTTCGATTTCTGATACGCCGGACGTCTGGCGCAGCACTCATCCTCCTGCTGATCAGCGCCTTCACGTTCTTCATGTACTTCGCCATCCCACAGGACCCGGCGCTGCTCGCGTGTGGCAAGAACTGCACCCCGGACGCGCTGGACATCATCCACAAGAACCTGGGGCTCGACTCGCCCCTCCCGGTGCAGTACTGGGATTTCCTCAAGGGCATCTTCGTGGGCCGGGACTTCGCCGTCGGGCACTGTGACGCGCCCTGCTTCGGCGTCTCGTTCCGCAACAACCAGATGGTCTGGGACACGATGATGGACCGGCTCCCGCTGACCGTCTCGCTGACCGTCGGCGGCCTGGTCGTCTTCCTCACCGCCGGTCTCGGCGCAGGTCTGCTGGCCGCCAAGTTCCGCGGCACCTGGATCGACAAGCTCTTCTCCGGCGCCTCGCTGGTGACCAGCTCCTTCCAGATCTACCTGCTCGGCCCGATCGTGATGGGCATCTTCGTCTACAGCACCGGCTGGCTGAAGCGGCCCAAGTACGTGCCGTTCACGGAGAACCCGGGCGCCTGGTTCATGGGGCTGCTGATCCCCTGGATCGTCATGGCGACGATCTTCACGGCCAACTACACGCGCATGGCCCGGTCCTCGATGATCGAGCAGCTCCAGGAGGAGCACGTACGCGCCGCCAAGGCCAAGGGCATGAGCAGCCGCTACGTCTTCTTCCGGTACGCCTGGCGCGGCTCGCTCATCCCGATCATCACCATCATCGGCATGGACATCGCCGCCCTGCTCAGCGGCGGCATGGTCACCGAGCTGACCTTCAACCTGGCCGGGTTCGGCCGCCTGGCCATCGAGTCCGTGACCAACAAGGACCTCCCGGTCCTCATGGGCGTCATGCTGGTCAGCGCCGCCTTCATCATCATCTTCAATGTCATCGTGGACGCCCTGTACGCCGTCATCGATCCGCGCGTGCGGCTGTCCTAGGAGAACGACCGTGACCACACTCACCAAGCCCGAAGGCGCTCCGGCTCCTACCGGTTCCGACGCGTTCCTGTCGGTGCGCGACCTGAAGGTCCAGTTCTCCACCGAGGACGGCGCCGTCAAGGCGGTCGACGGACTCTCCTTCGATCTGGAGCGCGGCAAGACGCTCGGCATCGTCGGCGAGTCGGGCTCCGGCAAGTCGGTCACCAACCTGACCGTGCTGGGGCTGCACCCCAAGAAGAACACCACCATCGACGGTGAGATCCTTCTGGACGGTCAGGAGCTGCTCACCGCCACGGAGTCCGAGCTGGAGAAGCTCCGCGGCAACAAGATGGCGATGATCTTCCAGGACTCGCTGACCGCGCTCTCGCCGTACTACACGGTGGGCCGGCAGATCGCCGAGCCGTTCCGCAAGCACACCGGCGCTAGCAAGAAGGAGGGGCGCGACCGGGCCATCGAGATGCTCGGCAAGGTCGGCATCCCGCACCCCAAGCAGCGCGTCGACGACTTCCCGCACCAGTTCTCCGGCGGTATGCGCCAGCGCGCCATGATCGCGATGTCGCTGGCCTGCAACCCCGAGCTGCTCATCGCCGACGAGCCGACCACCGCGCTCGACGTGACGGTCCAGGCGCAGATCCTCGACCTGCTCAAGGACCTGCAGCAGGAGTTCGGCTCCGCCATCATCATGATCACGCACGACCTGGGCGTGGTCGCGAACATGGCCGACGACCTCCTCGTGATGTACGCGGGCCGCGCGGTCGAGCGGGGCTCCACCCGCGAGGTGCTCAAGTCGCCCGAACACCCTTACACCTGGGGCCTGCTGGGCTCGATGCCGCGGCTGACCTCGGACGTCAACGAGCCGCTGATGCCGATTCCCGGCTCACCGCCCTCGCTGCTCAACCCGCCGTCCGGCTGCCCGTTCCACCCGCGCTGCGCCTTCACCGACCAGGTGTCCGGCAACCGCTGCTCGGGCGAGCGGCCGGTGCTTCCCCTCGGGCGGGGTGCCGCCTGTCACCTGACGGCGGACCAGAAGCAGCAGGTGTACATCGAGACGATTCAGCCCCGGCTGGGCTGAGCAGAGACCGGCGACTGGGGCAGAACCATGAGCGACAACAAGAACAGCACCACGGCGGTCGCCGACGCGATCCCCGGCCAGCGCGACGGTGACACCGCCCCGCTGCTGAAGGTCGAGGGCCTGCAGAAGCACTTCCCGATCAAGGGCGGCTTCCCGATCCGGCGCACCGTCGGCGCGGTCAAGGCCGTCGACGGCGTCGACTTCGAGGTCTACCCGGGCGAGAGCCTCGGCCTCGTCGGCGAGTCCGGCTGCGGCAAGTCGACGACGGGCCGCCTGCTGACCCGCCTGTACGAGCCCACCGCGGGCACCGTCACGTACAACGGCCAGGACATCAGCCACGCGACGCGCAGGCAGCTGGCGCCGATCAGGTCCGAGATCCAGATGATCTTCCAGGACCCGTACGCCTCGCTGAACCCGCGGCAGACGGTCGGCGCGATCATCTCCGGCCCGATGGAGATCAACGGCATCAACCCGCCCGGCGGCCGTGAGGCGCGGGTGCGGGAGCTGCTGGAGATCGTCGGGCTCAACCCGGAGCACTACAACCGCTTCCCGCACGAGTTCTCCGGCGGCCAGCGCCAGCGCATCGGCGTGGCCCGCGCGGTGGCCCTGGAGCCGAAGCTGATCGTCGCGGACGAGCCGGTCTCGGCGCTCGACGTCTCCATCCAGGCCCAGGTCATCAACCTGCTCCAGAAGGTGCAGCGCGAGATGGGCATCGCGTTCGTCTTCATCGCGCACGACCTGGCGATCGTGCGGCACTTCTCGCAGCGCGTCGCGGTGATGTACCTCGGCAAGATCATGGAGATCGCCGACCGCGACTCCCTCTACGCCCGGCCCCGCCACCCGTACACGCACGCGCTGATGTCCGCGGTGCCGGAGGCGGACCTCGACGTGGAGAAGAAGGAGCGGATCCGCCTGGAGGGCGACGTCCCCTCCCCGATCGCGCCGCCGTCCGGCTGCCGCTTCCGCACCCGGTGCTGGAAGGCGCAGGACAAGTGCGCCACGCAGGAGCCGCCGCTGGTGCAGATCGCCGGCAGCAAGCCGGGGCACCTCACGGCCTGCCACTTCCCGGAGGAGCCGACGATCGAGGCGCGGGCGGAGGACATCGTTCTTGACCCGGCGCTGGTGGCGCTGGAGTCCGACGACAGCTGACTCCGTCGGTCGAGCGGTACCCGGGCCCGGGCTGGATTTCCCTCCAGCCCGGGCCCGGGTGTTTTCCGTGTCGTGCCCCGGCTGCGGGCCGGTGGGGGCTGCTCGCGCAGTTCCCCGCGCCCCTGAGGGGGCTTGCGGCTTCGCCGCTGCTCCCCTCAGGGGCTCCCGATGAGATGGCGCACGAAGTGCGCATCTCGGGGGCGCGGGGAACTGCGCGAGAAGCCCCACCGGCCGGCAGTCGAAGTACTGCCTAGGGGCGCGGGGAACGGCGCGAGAAGCCCCACCGGACCCGCGGCCGAAGTACTGCCCAGGGGCGCGGGGAACTGCGCGACCCGCCTCCATCCGCCCGCGGCCGAATCTCGTAAGGGTGTCCCCAACGTGCGGCATGTTCCCTTCGCCCCGATATTTAGGCGTACGTGACTTGGGACTGGTAGAGGGAGGCACCCTATGCGTGGAGCCACGCACGCCAAGTGGGCCGCGACAGCGGCCGTCGTAGCGCTGACGGCGACGGCCTGCGGCGGCGGCGACAGCGGCGGCGGCGGTGGCGGGGGCGACGGCTCCGGTGTCGTCCGGTCCTCCTGGGGCGACCCGCAGAACCCGCTGGAGCCGGCGAACACCAACGAGGTGCAGGGCGGCAAGGTCCTGGACATGATCTTCCGCGGCCTCAAGCGGTACGACCCCAAGACGGGCGCCGCCAAGGACATGCTGGCGGAGAAGATCGAGACGTCCGACCAGACGAACTTCACGATCACCGTCAAGGACGGCTGGACGTTCTCCAACGGCGAGAAGGTCACCGCGAAGTCCTTCGTGGACGCCTGGAACTACGGCGCGAGCCTGAAGAACAACCAGAAGAACGCGTACTTCTTCGGCCAGATCGACGGCTACGACAAGGTCCACCCGGACTCCGGCAGCCAGTCCGCCGACAAGCTGTCCGGGCTCAAGGTCACCGGCGACCGCACCTTCACGGTCAAGCTGAACCAGAAGTTCTCGACCTGGCCCGACACCCTCGGCTACGCCGCCTTCGCCCCGCTGCCCAAAATGTTCTTCAGCGACCACGACGCGTACGTGAGCAAGCCCGTCGGCAACGGCCCGTACACCGTGAAGTCGTACCAGAAGGGCTCGCAGATGTCCCTGCGCAAGTGGGACAAGTACCCGGGCAGCGACAAGGCGCAGAACGGCGGCGTGGACCTCAAGGTCTACACGGACAACAACACCGCCTACACCGACCTGACCGCCGGCAACCTCGACCTCGTCGACGACGTGCCCGCCTCGCAGCTCAGCAACGCGCAGAACGACCTGAACGGCCGCTACATCAACACCCCGGCCGGCATCATCCAGACCCTCGCCTTCCCGTTCTACGACTCCGCCTGGAACAAGGCGGACAGCGACAAGGTCCGCAAGGGCCTGTCCATGGCGATCAACCGCAAGCAGATCACCGAGTCGATCTTCGAGAAGACCCGCACCCCCGCCACCGACTGGACCTCCCCGGTCCTCGGCAAGGACGGCGGCTACAAGGCCGGGCTCTGCGGAGAGTTCTGCGACTACAAGCCCGACGAGGCGAAGAAGCTGGTCAAGGAGGGCGGCGGTATCCCCGGCGGCCAGGTGAAGATCGGCTACAACGCCGACACCGGCAGCCACAAGGAGTGGGTCGACGCGGTCTGCAACTCCATCAACAACGCCCTCGACAACGACAAGGCCTGTGTCGGCAGCCCCACCGGCACCTTCGCCGACTTCCGCAACAAGATCACCCAGAAGAAGATGACGGGCCCCTTCCGCGCCGGCTGGCAGATGGACTACCCGCTCATCCAGAACTTCCTGCAGCCGCTGTACTACACCAACGCCTCGTCCAACGACGGCCACTGGTCCAACAAGAAGTTCGACTCCCTCGTCGACAAGGCGAACGGCGAGGCGGACCAGTCGACGGCGGTCAAGACGTTCCAGCAGGCCCAGGAGGTCGTCCGGGACAACATGGCGGCCATCCCGCTCTGGTACCAGAACGGCAGCGCCGGCTACTCGGACAAGGTCTCCGACGTGGCGCTGAACCCGTTCAGCGTCCCCGTCTACAACGAGATCAAGGTCAACTGACGCCAGGAGCGGAGCCCTCATGGGACGGTACGTGATCCGGCGGCTGTTGCAGATGATCCCGGTCTTCATCGGGGCGACCCTGCTGATCTTCCTCATGGTCAACGTGATGGGCGACCCCATCGCCGGACTGTGCGGCGACAAGGCCTGCGACCCCGCCACCAAGGCACAGCTCTCGAAGGAGTTCGGTCTCGACAAGCCGGTCTGGCAGCAATACCTGACGTACATGGGGAACGTCTTCACCGGCGACTTCGGCACCGCGTTCAACGGCCAGAAGGTCACCGAGCTGATGTCGACCGCGTTCCCGGTCACCATCCGCCTGACGATCGTGGCGATCCTCTTCGAGATCGTCGTCGGCATCACCCTCGGCGTCCTCACCGGCCTGCGCCGGGGCCGTCCCGTCGACACCACCGTGCTGCTGCTGACCCTCGTCGTCATCTCCGTGCCGACGTTCGTCACCGGTCTGCTGCTGCAACTGCTGCTCGGCGTGGAGTGGGGCTGGATCAACCCGGCGGTCTCCACGGAGGCCACCTTCGGCGAGCTGATCGTGCCGGGACTCGTCCTCGCCTCCGTCTCGCTGGCCTACGTCACCCGCCTGACGCGCACCTCCATCGCCGAGAACAAACGGGCCGACTACGTCCGCACGGCGATCGCCAAGGGCCTGCCCCGGCGCCGCGTCATCACCCGGCACCTGCTGCGCAACTCGCTCATCCCCGTCGTCACCTTCATCGGCGCCGACGTCGGCGCCCTGATGGGCGGCGCCATCGTCACCGAGCGCATCTTCAACATCCACGGCGTCGGCTTCCAGCTCTACCAGGGCATCCTGCGCCAGAACACCCAGACCGTGGTCGGCTTCGTGACGATCCTCGTGCTGGTCTTCCTCGCGGTGAACCTGATCGTCGACCTCCTGTACGCCGTACTCGACCCGAGGATCCGCTATGCCTGAACCGCACGCGCCCGAGCCCCCCTCCGGACGGGCCGGAGCCACCGGCGGCGGACGCGCGCCCGAGGACGGCGCCATCGCCGCGACCGGGATGGGCGGCGCGATGGACCTCGCCACGAGCGAGGGCGCGCTCGTCGAGGGGCCCGCGGTCGGACCCGGCGGGCCCGCGGGCAAGCCCCGCAGCCTGTGGTCCGACGCCTGGCGCGACCTGCGCCGCAACCCCGTCTTCATCCTGTCGGCCCTGGTCATCCTCTTCCTGGTCGTCATCTCGATCTGGCCGCAGCTGATCGCCTCCGGCAACCCGCTCTCCTGCGACCTGTCCAAACGCCAGCAGAGCTCCCAGCCGGGCCACCCCTTCGGCTTCGACGGCCAGGGCTGCGACGTCTACACCCGCACCGTGTACGGCGCGCGCAACTCCATCACCGTCGGCGTCTGCGCCACGATCGGTGTCTCCCTGCTCGGCTCGGTCCTCGGCGGCCTGGCCGGATTCTTCGGCGGGTTCTGGGACGCGATCCTCTCCCGGATCACCGACATCTTCTTCGCGATCCCCGTCATCCTCGGCGGCCTCGTCCTGCTGTCGGTCGTCACCAGCAACACCGTCTGGCCGGTCGTCGGCTTCATGGTGCTGCTCGGCTGGCCGCAGATCTCCCGCATCGCCCGCGGCTCGGTCATCACCGCCAAGCAGAACGACTACGTGCAGGCGGCCCGCGCGCTCGGCGCCTCCAACTCCCGGATGCTGCTGCGCCACATCACACCGAACGCCGTCGCGCCCGTCATCGTCGTCGCGACCATCGCCCTCGGTACGTACATCGCCCTGGAGGCGACCCTCTCCTACCTCGGCGTCGGCCTGAAGCCGCCCGCGGTCAGCTGGGGCATCGACATCTCGGCCGCCTCCGGATACATCCGCAACGCCCCGCACATGCTGCTGTGGCCGGCCGGAGCGCTCGCCCTGACGGTCCTGGCGTTCATCATGCTCGGCGACGCGGTGCGCGACGCCCTCGACCCGAAGCTGAGGTAGCGCCCATGCCGTTGCTCGAAGTACGCGATCTGCACGTCGAGTTCCGCACCCGGGACGGCGTCGCCCAGGCCGTGAACGGCGTCGACTACTCCGTCGACGCGGGCGAGACGCTCGCGGTGCTCGGCGAGTCGGGCTCCGGCAAGTCGGTCACCGCGCAGGCGATCATGGGCATCCTCGACGTCCCGCCCGGCCGGATCACCGGCGGCGAGGTCCTCTTCAAGGGCCGGGACCTGCTCACGCTCAAGGAGGAGGAGCGCAGGAAGGTCCGCGGCGCCGAGATGGCGATGATCTTCCAGGACGCGCTCAGCTCCCTCAACCCGGTGCTCTCGGTCGGCGACCAGATCGGCGAGCTCTTCACCGTCCACCGCGGGATGTCCCGCAAGGACGCCAAGACCAAGGCCGTCGAGCTGATGGACCGGGTCCGCATCCCGGCGGCCAAGGAGCGGGTCGGGCAGTACCCGCACCAGTTCTCCGGCGGCATGCGCCAGCGCATCATGATCGCGATGGCGCTCGCCCTGGAGCCCGACCTGATCATCGCGGACGAGCCGACCACCGCCCTCGACGTGACCGTGCAGGCCCAGGTCATGGACCTGCTCGCGGAGTTGCAGCGCGAACTCCACATGGGGCTCATCCTCATCACCCACGACCTCGGCGTCGTCGCCGACGTCGCCGACAAGATCGCCGTGATGTACGCGGGCCGCATTGTCGAGCACGCCCCCGTCCACGAGATCTACCGGGCCCCGGCCCACCCGTACACCAAGGGCCTGCTCGAATCGATCCCGCGCCTGGACCAGAAGGGCCAGGAACTCTTCGCGATCAAGGGCCTGCCGCCGAACCTCATGCACATCCCGCCCGGCTGCGCCTTCCACCCGCGCTGCCCGATGGCCCAGGACGTGTGCCGCACGGACGTCCCGCCGCTCTACGTGGTCTCCGACGAGCGCCGCAGCGCCTGCCACTTCTGGAAGGAGACGGTCGATGCCTCACGCTGAGGGCGGCTCGCACGTCAGCAAGGGCGACCTCAAGCGCGAGGGCGAGGTCGCCGAACACCTCCTGCACAAGTCCCAGGCGCAGTCCGCGTACGCGAAGAACGGCTCGGCCTCCGGGCGCGAACCCCTCCTCGAAGTACGCGGGCTGGTCAAGCACTACCCCCTCACCCAGGGCATCCTGATCAAGAAGCACGTCGGCGCGGTCAAGGCCGTCGACGGGGTCGACTTCGACCTCGGCCACGGCGAGACCCTCGGCATCGTGGGCGAGTCCGGCTGCGGCAAGTCCACCGTCGCCAAGATGCTGGTGAACCTGGAGCGCCCGACCGCGGGCGTCATCAAGTACAAGGGCGAGGACATCACCCGCCTGTCCGGCCGCGCCCTCAAGGCCGTGCGCCGCAACATCCAGATGGTCTTCCAGGACCCGTACACCTCCCTCAACCCCCGCATGACGGTCGGCGACATCATCGGGGAGCCCTACGAGATCCACCCCGAGGTCGCGCCCAAGGGGGACCGCCGCAAGAAGGTGCAGGACCTGCTCGACGTGGTCGGGCTCAACCCCGAGTACATCCACCGCTACCCGCACCAGTTCTCCGGCGGCCAGCGACAGCGCATCGGCATCGCGCGCGGCCTCGCGCTGCGCCCCGAGATCATCGTCGCCGACGAGCCGGTCTCCGCGCTCGACGTGTCGGTGCAGGCCCAGGTGATCAACCTGCTCGACCGGCTGCAGAACGAGTTCGACCTCTCCTACGTCTTCATCGCCCACGACCTCTCGATCGTGCGGCACATCTCCGACCGGGTCGGCGTGATGTACCTGGGCCGCATCGTGGAGATCGGCTCCGACGCGGAGATCTACGAGCACCCGACGCACCCCTACACGCAGGCGCTCCTGTCGGCCGTGCCGGTGCCCGACCCGCGGGCCCGCGAGCACCGTGAGCGCATCATCCTCAGCGGCGACGTGCCCTCGCCCGCCAACCCGCCCTCCGGCTGCCGCTTCCGCACCCGCTGCTGGAAGGCGCGGCAGCGCTGCGCCGACGAGGTCCCGCTCCTGGCCGTCCCCGAGGTCTTCCGCACCGGCGACCCCGGCCCGGCCCAGCACCCCTCGGCCTGCCACTTCGCCGAGGAGAAACAGGTCGTGCCGAGCGAGTAGACACATACTGGCAACGCGGCCGACCCACCGCCGCCACACCTGCGAGGCACGCTGTACGGGTACGGCCGTGCGGGTGCCGTGGACCGGGGCCGCAGCGCACCATGTCGCTGCGGCCCCGGTCGTCTCCCCGCGGGCCGGCTACGCCAGCCCCAGCGACCGCTTCAGGAAGTCGACCTGGAGCAGCAGCAGGTTCTCCGCGACCTGCTCCTGCGGCGTCATGTGCGTCACCCCGGACAGCGGCAGCACCTCGTGCGGGCGGCCGTCGGCGAGCAGGGCGGAGCTGAGCCGCAGGGCGTGCGCGACGACCACGTTGTCGTCGGCGAGCCCGTGCACGATGAGCAGCGGCCGGTGCGGCCCGGCGGGGTCCACGAGCCCCTCGTCCGTCACCAGCGAACTCGCCGCGTACGTCTCGGGGGACGTGGCGGGGTCGCCGAGGTAGCGCTCCGTGTAGTGCGTGTCGTACAGCCGCCAGTCCGTCACCGGGGCGCCCGCGATGCCCGCGTGGAAGACGTCGGGCCGCTTCAGCACCGCGAGCGCGGAGAGGTAGCCGCCGTAGCTCCAGCCGCGCATCGCCACCTTGGACAGGTCCAGGGGGAAGCGGCCGGCCAGCGCGTGCAGGGCGCTCACCTGGTCGTCGAGCGTCCGCGTGAAGTCGCCGCGGATCGACTTCTCGCGGCCGGGGGAGAGACCGGGAGTGCCCCGGCCGTCGGCGACGATCACCGCGAAGCCCTGGTCGGCGAACCACTGGGAGGTCAGGTACGGGTTGTGCGCCGCGTACACGCGCTGCCCGTGCGGGCCGCCGTACGGGTCGAGCAGCACCGGCAGCGGGCCGTCCCCGTCCGCGTACGACGCGGGGAGCAGGACGGCGCACGGGATGCCCTCGGCCTCCGTCAGGGTCACGCGCGGGCGGAGCAGGGGGCGCTCGGCGTACGAGGCGATCTCGGCGACGTGCTTGCCGTCGCGCTCCACACGCACCCGGGCGCCGGGGGAGTCCGGGGTGGCCGAGACCAGCACGGTGACCGCGCCCGAGCGGACGGCGGTGTGGACGCCGGGTCCGGCCGAGAGGCGCTGCACGCCCAGCTCGTTGACGCGGTAGACGTGCACCTCGCCGGTCTCCGGGGCGGTCGCGTCGGCGCCCGCCGAGGCCGACAGGAGCACATCGCCCGCGCCGACGTCCAGGACGGCCCGCACATGCAGCTGGGCCCCCGTCAGCAGCCGTTCCCCGACCGCGAGCACCCGCGCGCCGCCCTCGTCGGCGATCCGCACCAGCTGTCCGCTCGGCGACCAGCACGGCACGCCCGGGAACAGCTCCAGCCACTGGTCGTCCTCGTCGACGTGGACCATCCGCGTCGAGCCGTCGTCCGGGTCCACGGCCAGGTAGGCCGTGCTGAGCTGGTCGCGGGCCTGCACGAGGACCAGCGGGGCGCCGTCCGCCGACCAGTGGACGCGGGCCAGGTACGGGTAGGCCGAGCGGTTCCAGTTGATCTCGGTGCGGGAGCCGTCGAGGCCGTACGCGAACAGGCGGACCTCGGCGTTGGGCGTGCCGGCCGCCGGGTAGGCGGTGCGGACCGGCTCGCGGTCCGGGTGCGCGGGGTCGGCGATCCACCAGCGCCGCACGTCCGCGTCGTCGGCCCGCGCCACCAGCAGCCGGTCCGCGTCGGGCGACCACCAGAAACCGCGGGAGCGGCCCATCTCCTCGGCGGCGATGAACTCCGCGAGCCCGTAGGTGACCGTCGCGGACTCCGGGGCGGCGAGCGCCCGGTCGTCCTCGCCCTCCGCGGTGACCACCCGCAGGGCGCCGCGCGCGACGTACGCGACGTGCCGCCCGTCCGGGCTCGGGCGCGGGTCGATGACCGGCCCCGCCACCGGCAGCTCGCGGACGGTGCCGGTGCGCAGCCCGGCCGTGAAGAGGCGGCCGGACAGGGCGAACGCGGCCAGCTCGACGGCGGCGTCCGTCGCGTACCCCACGATGCCCGAGCCGCCCTCGCGGCTGCGCTCGCGCCGGGCCCGCTCCTCGGCCGACAGCCGCTCCGCGCCGCCGCCGAGCAGGGCCGCGGGGTCGGCGGCGATCCGCTCCTGACCGTCCGTCACGTCCAGGACCCACAGGGCGTTGGCCCGGTCCGTGCCGGCCGGGGAGCGCAGGAACGCGACGCGTCCGCCGTCGGGCGCCACCGTGAAGGCGCGCGGCGCGCCCGCGGTGAAGCGCTGCGTGCGCGCGTGCTGACGTGGGAAGGAATACGTCTCGTCACCGTCGCCGGAAGCGGTCGCGGACCCGGCGTCGTCGCCGTTCTCGATGGTCATCCCCGAAGCCTAGGGCTCATGCCGGGCATGCGCCCCCACGCGCTCCAGCCCGCCCCCAGTGCGACCTCGCCCCGACTCATGCGGCACGACGGATAGTTATGATTCGTTGCGCTGCGTGGGTACCCAGCAGGGGGCATCCGCCGGCGTTCGATCACTTTGGAGGAGGGACCGCTGTGGCACTCTCGATCTCGGCCGTGGTGCTGTTCGCGATCATCGTCTTCATCCTGGTCAAGAAGTCGGGCCTGAAGGCGGGACACGCGGTGGTCTGTGTGCTTCTCGGCTTCTACCTGGCGAGTTCCTCCATCGCCCCCACCATCCAGGAGTTGACGACGAACGTGGCGGGCATGATCGGCGGGATCAAGTTCTAGCCGAGGCGGCGGGGGGTCGCGGGCCCGGGGTTCTAGGCTGGGGGCATGACGGAACTGCCCCCTCGGCGTCTGCTCCTGGTGCACGCGCACCCCGACGACGAGTCGATCAACAACGGCGCCACGATGGCCGCGTACGCCGCCGACGGTGTCCACGTCGCGCTCGTGACGTGCACCCTCGGCGAAGAGGGTGAGGTCATTCCGGACGAACTGGCCCATCTCGCCCCGGACCGCGAGGACCTGCTCGGCCCGCACCGCATCGGCGAGCTGGCCGCCGCCATGAAGGAGCTGGGCGTCACCGACCACCGCTTCCTGGGCGGGCCCGGACGCTACCGCGACTCGGGGATGATGGGCGCCGAGCAGAACGAGCGGCCCGGGTCCTTCTGGTCGGCCGACCTCGACGAAGCGGCGGCCCACCTGGTCGCCGTCGTCCGCGAGCTCCGCCCGCAGGTCCTCGTCACGTACGACCCGGACGGCGGCTACGGCCACCCGGACCACATCCAGACCCACCGCGTGGCCATGCGCGCCGCCGATCTCGCCGCCGAGCCGGCCTTCCGGCGCGATCTCGGAGATCCGCACACGATCCGCAAGATCTACTGGAACCGTGTACCCCGTACGGTCGCCGAGGAACGGTTCTGCGCACTCGCGGCCGTGCTCGACCGCACGCCCTTCGCCACCGCCGCCGCCCTCACCGACGTCCCGGGCGTCGTCGACGACGCGCGCGTCACCGCCGAGATCGACGGCCGGGCCCATGCCGACCGCAAGGCGGCCGCGATGGCCGCGCACGCCACCCAGGTCGCCGTCGCCGACCTCGACGGCGACGGCGTGTTCGCCCTGTCGAACGGACTTGCGCAGCCTCTGTTCGACGTCGAGTACTACGAGTTGGTGCGGGGCAGGCCCGGATCGGCGTACGAGAAGGACCTGTTCGACGGCGTCGACGCGACCGACGGCGGCACCGGCACCGAGGGAGCACCCGCCTGATGAGCAGCAGCAAAGACGCCGGCAAGGCCACGGCGCACGAGAGCGGCCTCCCGTTCGCCGGGTCGATGACCCCGGCCCGGGCGGTGGTGCTCGTGGTCCTGTTCCTGCTCGGCGCGCTCATCGGCATCGCGGGCGCGCTCCTCCAAGGAGGCTGGTTCCCGGGCGGGTTGCTGCTCGCGCTCCTCGGCACGGCCGGTCTGTTCCACGGCGGCGCGCGGCTCACCGGCAACCGGTCCGGGGCGCTGGCGCCCGCGGCGGGCTGGCTCGTCGCGGTCATCCTGCTCACCACGACCCGGCCCGAGGGCGACTTCGTCTTCGGCGCGGGAGTCGGCTCCTACCTCTTCCTCCTCGGCGGAATGGCGGTGGCTGTGATCTGTGCCACGCTCGGCCTCGCGCAGCAACCACCCGCGTCCACTGCCCGACTTGGGAAGTGACGTCGCACTTGCGACCGCTGCGCGCGGCGCCCCGGGCGGGATTCACCATCCGTCCCAGCGTGCCGCCCGGCCGCGGCCAGTATGGTGGTGCGCGCCGCCGAGCAGCCCGCGTGAGGTCGAGACGGGCGGCGGAGCCAACCGGGAGAACCTGCTTTGAGTCGTGAAACTGACAGTTCGTCCTCCGGGCCCCAGGGGCGCGGCGCTGCCGCCTACCCGTCGGGGACGCCTCCGTACGGCACGTCCGCGCAGGGCGCGGCGTCCGGCGACACCGAACCGCTGGGCCAGGTGCCCCCGGTCGAGCCGGGCACCCCGGACACCCCGAGGACCGAGACGACGCTGACGACGCGCATCCGGATCAACATCCCGGGCTCGCGTCCCATCCCGCCGGTCGTCATGCGGACACCGATGAGTGATGTCGACGGCGGGCCCCAGGACGGCGCCGAGGCGCCGGCCGGGCCCCCCGAGCCCGACACCGGCCGCCCGTCCGCGCTCGCCGGATACGCCGCCCCGGACGCGGACGCGGACCCGGGCACCGCCACCGGTCCCGGTGACGCCCCGGCCGGCGCGTCCCGCGAGGAGAAGACCAGCGACTGGTTCGCGCCGCGCAAGGGCGCCACGAAGCCCGGCACGGGCGCGAGCGCGAACGGGGCGGGCGCGGCGGCGTCCGGCCCGGCCGCGGGCACCCCGCCGCACGGCATGCCCGGCGGAGCCCCGTCCGCCCCGTCCGGCGGCTTCGGCGCGCCCGGCGGCCCGGCACCGTCCGGCCCCGGCGACCGGGACGGCCTGCCCTACTTCTCCGGCAACCCCGGCGCCCCGGACCCCGGCGCGCCGCGCGGCGCGGGCCCGTCCGGGCCCACCACGGGCCCCGCCACCGGCGACGGCCCGATGGTCACGCCGCTCGCGCCGAACCCGGCGGTCCGCCCCGCCCAGGGCACGCGGAACCCGCCGCCGATGAGCGACGACACCGCGATCCTCACCCCGCAGAAGCCGGCGCCCGAGCCGCCCGGCGGCCATGTCTCCGGCTCCACGCTGACCAGCGGCATCCCGGTGGTGCCGCCGGGCAGCAAGGGCCCGGGCTCGCCGTTCGCGCCCGGCGCCCCGGCCCCGACCCCGCACACCCCGCCGAAGCTGCCCGACCCGGTGCCGGCGGCCCCGGCCCCCGCGAAGAAGAAAAAGGGCCGCAGCAAGCTGGTGCTGCTCGGTGCGGGCATCGTCGGCGTGGCCGGAGTCGCGTACGGCGCGGGCCTGTTGATGAACCACTCGGACGTGCCGAAGGGCACCACCGTCCTCGGCGTGGACATCGGCGGCGGCACCCGCGACGAAGCCGCCGCCAAGCTCGACGAGGCGCTCGGCAAGCGCACCGGCCAGGCCCTGAAGCTCCAGGTCGACGGGGAGAGCGTCGACCTCAAGCCGGACCAGGCGGGGCTCTCGCTGGACAGCGCCGCCACCGTCTCCGCGGCCGCGGGCAGCGACTACAACCCGGTCTCCGTCATCGGCTCGCTCTTCGGCAACCAGCGGGTCGTCGACCCGGTCATGCCCGTCGACGAGGAGAAGCTGCACGCCGCGCTCGCACAGGCCGCGGGCGGCGCCGCCGCGTCCGGCGACGGCACGATCAAGTTCGTCCCCGGCAAGGCCGTCGCCGTCTACGGCAAGGCGGGCAAGGGCATCGACGTCGACAAGTCGACCACCGCCGTCGAGCAGGCGTACCAGGCCCAGGTCGAGACGGGCGCGTCGACGCCGGTGCGGGTGGCGACCACGACCCGGCAGCCGACGGTCTCGGACGCCGAGGTCGACCGGAAGATGCAGCAGTTCGCCGAGCCGGCCATGTCCGGCCTGGTCACGATCAAGGCGGGCGCCGCCTCGATCCAGTTCGGCCCGGACAAGTCGCTGCCGAAGATCCTCGGGATGAAGGCGATCGACGGCAAGCTCGTCGAGACCTACGACCGGGCGGCGCTCAAGAGCCTGTACGGCAACGTCTTCGACGGTGTCCTCATCACCCGGGGCAACGGCGAGAAGACCCCGGTCCAGCCGACCGACGTCGCCTCGGCGATGGGCAAGGCCCTGCTGGGCAAGACCCCCGCCGAACGCACGGCGACGATCCCGACGGACGCGGGCTAGGACAGCATGCCGAGGGGCCCGCGCGACAGCCGTCGCGCGGGCCCCTCGGCATGGCGCACCGCTCAGTTCAGCATGGCCCGCGCCGCCCGCGCCTGTCCCCGCACCAGCTCCGCGGCGCCGGTGTCCACCGCCTCGACGACCTCCGCGTACGACTCCAGCTCCACGGCCCCGGTGACGAAATCGCCCCGCTGCACCAGCAGCTGGGCCCGCTCGTAGCGCAGCCGCGCCGGATGCGAGGGCAGCAGCAGGGACAGGTCCATGGCCCACAGCGCCACGTCCGAGTGCTCCGGCCGGGTCGCCGCCCAGGCCCGGATGTTGTTCAGGATCCGCAGCACCACCTCCAGCGGGCCGGCGGGCCGCAGCATCGACGCGTCGAGCGGCGCCCCGGTCGCCCCCGCCACCAGCAGCTCCGCGTCCGCCCCGGTCAGTACCCGCCCCGAGCCGAACGGATCGGCGAGCACCTGTTCGCCCGGGTCGCCGAAGCCGACGACGAAGTGGCCCGGCAGCGCCACCCCGTAGACCGGCGCACCGGCCCGCCGGGCCACCTCCATCCACACCACCGACAACAGGATCGGCAGCCCGCGCCTGCGCCGCAGGACCTCGTGCAGCAGCGACGACTCCAGCCGCTGGTAGTCGGCGGCGGACCCGTGGAACCCGAGGCGTCCGCCGAGCAGTTCGCCGAGCGCGGTGGCCCAGGAGCGGGGCCCGCCGGGACGGAACGGCAGCTGCCCGGCCAGCTCGTCCAGCGCGATCTGCGCGCCGTCCATGCCGGCCTCGTCGAGCGTCTCGTCCGCCTGGGCGGCGAGCAGCAGGCACAGCCGCGTCAGATCGGGCCGCTCGGACCGGGCCTCCTCGGCGAACCGGCGCCGCAGCTCCGTGGAACGTGGGGACAAGTGGGGGGACATACGTGCCTCGTGCCCTCTCAGACCGATCGGTGGCGCGCACGGCAGCGGCTCACCGGCTGTCGCGCTCCGGAGCACGGTAGTGGTGATACGTGTGATGGGGGGCGAAACCCAGGTGCGCGTAGAGCGCGTGCGCCCCCGCGTTGCCGTCCTCGACCTGGAGCCAGGCCGCCGACGCGCCCTCGTCGAGCGCCCGGCGGGCGAGCGCCGTCATCACGGCCGTGGCGAGCCCTTGCCGCCGGAGCGCCGGGTCGACCTCGACGGCGGCGAACCCGGCCCACCGCCCGTCGACCACGCACCGCCCGATCGCCGCGGGCACACCCCCTTCACCGGGCACCGTCGCGAACCACACCGACGGACCGGCGCGCAGCACCCGCAACGCGACCTCGCTCACCCCCTTGCGCTGGTACCGCTCCAGCCACGCGTCCCCCGGCGTCCGGCTCAGCACCACCCGCGGGTCGTCGGGCGCGTCGGCGAGGGGCGCGAGCGCCGCGATCCACAGCTCGGCGCTGACCTCCCGCCGCCACCCGCGCGCCTCCAGCTCGGCGCAGAGCAGCTCCTGCGTCCCGGTCGCGCCGGTCGCGGCCTGCACGTAAGCGGGCAGCCCCCGCGCCCCGTACCACTCCCGTACGCGCTCCAGCGCCGCGTCGAGCGGCAGCCCCGGATCGCCCGCCGGCAGCACGGAGTTGGCGCGCCGGGTGAAGCCCGCGGCGGCCCGCAGCTCCCACTCGCCGAGCCGCTCGCTCTCGACCGGCTGCCAGCCCCGGGAGGCGACGCGCGCCAGCTCCGGGTAGGTGGCGGCCGGGCCGCGGCGCCGGGCCGGTTCGGCGGGCACCACCTTCCCGGCGACGAGCGTGGCCGCGTCGACGCTCACCCGTTCCCCGGTCCGCCGTGTGATGAGCAGCACATCGTCATTCCACGATGTGAGAACACCGACCGTGTCGGTGAACTTCCGACCCGCGGGCCCCTCCTCGCTCACCCGTCGTACCGATACGCGTTTCCCCACGTCAGCGCGGGTCAGGCGAACCTCAAGCCGTCCGCTCGCAGTGAATTCCACAGCTCGGTCCACCCCTCCTGTTCGGATCATGGCCAGGAACGGAGATACTAGGGGCGGGCATCGACGACGCCGCGCTCCCGCGCGCCAGGCGGCGGAGCCTGCGGAGGCCCGCCAGCGCCCTATCGAGGAGGAACGACAGCGTGACCTACGTCATCGCGCAGCCTTGTGTCGACGTCAAGGACAAGGCGTGCATCGAGGAGTGCCCGGTCGACTGCATCTACGAGGGCTCCCGGTCCTTGTACATCCACCCGGACGAATGCGTCGACTGTGGTGCCTGTGAGCCGGTCTGCCCGGTCGAGGCGATCTTCTACGAGGACGACACTCCGGAGGAGTGGAAGGACTACTACAAGGCGAACGTCGAGTTCTTCGACGAGCTCGGTTCGCCCGGTGGTGCCTCGAAGATGGGCCTCATCGAGAAGGACCACCCGTTCATCGCCGCGCTGCCGCCGCAGAACCAGTAACTGCGCACGCGGTACGCACAGGCGCTGCCCCGGTCCCGTACGGCGTTCCACAGCCGTACGGGACCGGGGCATTTGTCCCCCCTCACCAGCACCGCACGAGGGCCCTACGCAAGAGAAGTGAGCTGACCAGGTGTCCGCAGTCCCCGCTCCCGTCGACCGCCTCCCCACCTTCCCCTGGGACAAGCTGGAGCCGTACAAGAAGACGGCCGCGGCGCACCCGGACGGCCTCGTCGACCTCTCCGTCGGCACGCCCGTCGACCCGGTGCCCGAGCTGGTCCAGAAGGCGCTGACGGATGCCGCGGACTCGCCCGGCTACCCGACGGTGTGGGGCACCCCGGAACTGCGCGACGCGCTCGTCTCCTGGTGCGGACGGCGCCTGGGCGCGCGGGGCCTGGCCCACACGAACGTGCTGCCCGTGGTCGGGTCCAAGGAGCTGGTGGCCTGGCTCCCGACGCAGCTGGGCCTCGGCCCGGGGGACACGGTGGCCTACCCGCGGCTCGCCTACCCGACCTACGAGGTGGGCGCCCGGCTGGCCCGCGCCGGGCACGTCGCCTACGACGACCCGACCGACCTCGACCCGGCCGGCCTCAAGCTGCTGTGGCTCAACTCCCCGTCGAACCCGACGGGCCGCGTCCTCGCCAAGGACGAGCTGACCCGCATCGTGGCCTGGGCCCGCGACCACGGCATCCTGGTCTTCTCGGACGAGTGCTACCTCGAACTGGGCTGGGAGGCCGACCCGGTCTCGGTCCTGCACCCGGACGTGAACGGCGGCTCGTACGAGGGCCTGGTCACGGTCCACTCGCTCTCCAAGCGCTCGAACCTGGCCGGGTACCGGGCCGCGTTCCTCGCCGGTGACGCCGCCGTCCTCGGCGACCTGCTCCAGATCCGCAAGCACGGCGGCATGATGACCTCCGCCCCGACCCAGGCGGCGGTCGTCGCGGCGCTCGGCGACGAGGACCACGTCCACGAGCAGCGCGCCCGGTACGCGGCCCGCCGCGGGCTGCTGCGCGAGGCGCTCACCGCGCACGGCTTCCGCATCGAGCACAGCGAGGCGAGCCTGTACCTGTGGGCGACCCGCGACGAGTCCTGCTGGGAGACCGTCGCCCACCTCGCGGAGCTGGGCATCCTGGTCGCGCCGGGCGACTTCTACGGCGAGGCGGGCGAGCGGTTCGTCCGCGTCGCGCTGACCGCGACGGACGAGCGCGTCAAGGCGGCGGTGGCCCGCCTGTCCTGACGGGCCGTCGGCCGCCGCGCGGGCACGGGAACGGGGGTGCGGGGAGCGATCCACTCCCCGCACCCCCGTCTCACCGGTCCTCCGGCGCTCAGCCGAGCGGCAGCTGCTTGACCGGCAGCTGGTCGGTGGGGAGCCCGCCGGCGACCGGCAGGCCCTTCGGGGCGAGCGAGTCGGTGGGCAGCTCACCGGCGACCGGAAGACCGCGGTCCGTCGCCGTGCCGGCGGTCTGGCCGACCACGTCACCGGCGCTGCCGGCCAGGTCGCCCGCGGCCTTCTGCGCCGCCGGGGTGGCGGTCTTGGCGGCCTTGCCGACCGTCTTGCCGGCGGCGGGCACCGCCGTCTTGACGGCCTTGCCGCCGGTGTCGCCCGCGAGACCGCTGACGTTCCGGGAGGCGCCGTCGACGGTGTTGCCCACGTGCGCGCCGTCCAGCGCGGTCACACCACCGAGGTCGGGCGTGGCCGGAAGCTCGGCAGCGCTCGCGGAGCCGGCCGCACCGACCACGGGGGCCGCACCCGCCGCTACGAGCAGCGCGACGCGGGCGATCCGGCGGGTCAGGGGGAGGGACATGGTGCTCCTTAGACGGGAGAGAGACTCGGTCGTCCGGCTGCCGTGCGGCGGCCGGACGCCGTGACAACAGCCCCAGGGCCCAGGAAGGTTGCGGGTCGGCGACGTAAAGGGTTCGCAATGCGTCGCATTATCGGCTCCGGATAAAAACGGGCAAACGTCATGACCAGCGCGGCGCTGCAAAACCCTTACGCCCCTGCGCCCCCAAGGCCCGTGCGGGCCGGGCGGCGCGGCGCCCGGCGGCTGCGGCCCGGGACAGCCCTGACCGGTGGGGCGCCCCTCGATCGGGTGATCGTCCGCACTATTGAGCGGTGACGATACGGACCTCGTCGCGGGCCTGCGCCGAGGCCGGGGAGGCACCCGCCGCCGGCGTCCTGCGCCATCCGTTCCCCGTCTCCCGCGCGACCCACTCCCGGCCCGCATAGGCAACGCGTTCGATACGCAACGCGGACGAGTTGGCGACGGCCCACTGCGCCAGCTCCCAGCCGCGCTGCCGCTCGCCGCCCTGCGCCGACGCGACGGACGCGGGCACGGGCACCCGCACCGAGTGCCGGTCGCGACCGCGGGCCGGTGCCACGTCCCGCCCGAAGTCCCGGACGAGCGCGGCCTCCACGCGCGCGGGAGTACCGGTCTTCGCGGGGCCGCCCGGACCTCCCTCACAGGTCAGGGTGGCCGCGGCCCGCCCGGTCAGTGAGGCGGACAGCAGCGTGGCGTCCGGCTCGTGCTTGGCGTACGCCTGCGGATAGCCACTGCGCTGCACGCGCTGCGCGGCGACCGTCAGCGGCAGCCGCGAGTAGCCGGGGACCTTGTCCAGGCGCGCGTAGAACCGCTCCGCCGCGTACGCCGGGTCCATGATCTGCTCCGCGCTGCCCCAGCCCTCCGAGGGGCGCTGCTGGAACAGGCCGAGCGAATCGCGGTCGCCGTGGCGGACGTTGCGCAGCCCCGACTCCTGCAGCGCCGTCGCGAGCGCGATGGTGACGGCGCGCTCGGGCATGCCCCGGGAGGTGCCGACCGCGGAGATGGTCGCCGCGTTGGCCGCCTGTTCGGCGGTGAACTCGTAGCGCGCTCCGGCGCCCTCGCCGTGGCCGGCCGCGACGACCGCGCATCTCGGGGTGGGCCGGCTCCCGGTGGCGTACTGCACGGCCACATAGGCGGCCACGGCGAGCATCACGACCACGGCCGCGCCGATGCGCGGCAGGCGTCCGCGCCGGACGGGGGAGGAGGGCTCTGGCACGCCTCCAAGGTACTGGAGGGCGGCACGAGGGGTTACCGACGCGTCACATGGTGGGCGATAGGGTCGGCGGCATGGACCGCACCTCACTCGACCTCACGCAGGACGCCGCTCTCCTCACCGCCCAACTGGTCGACTTCGCCTCACCCAGCGGCAGCGAGAAGGAGCTGGCCGACGCCGTCGAGGCGGCCCTGCGCCCGCTGTCGCACCTGACGGTCGACCGGTACGGGAACAACGTCGTGGCGCGCACGAACCTGGGCCGCGCCGAGCGGATCATCCTCGCCGGCCACATCGACACCGTCCCGATCGCCGGCAACGTGCCCTCCAGGCTCGACGCGGACGGCACCCTGTGGGGCTGCGGGACGAGCGACATGAAGTCGGGCGTCGCGGTCCAGCTGCGGATCGCGCAGACGGTCACCGAACCCAACCGCGACCTCACCTTCGTCTTCTACGACAACGAAGAGGTCGCCGCGCACCTGAACGGCCTCGGACACGTGGCCGAGGCCCACCCGGACTGGCTGGCGGGCGACTTCGCGATCCTCCTGGAGGGCACCGAGAGCCTGGTCGAGGGCGGCTGCCAGGGCACGCTGCGCGTCATCCTGAAGGTGAAGGGCGAACGGGCCCACTCCGCGCGCGCGTGGATGGGAAAGAACGCCATCCATGCCGCGTCCCCGATCCTGGAGAAGCTGGCCGCCTACGAGCCGCGCAAGCCGGTCGTCGACGGCCTGGAGTTCCACGAGGGCCTGAACGCGGTCCGCGTCGAGGGCTTCGTCGCCACGAACGTCATCCCTGACGCCTGCGCCGTCACGGTCAACTTCCGCTACGCGCCCGACCGCTCGATGGCGGAGGCCGAGCAGTTCGTGCGGGACTTCTTCGCCGACTGCCCGGTCGACGAGTTCGTCGTGGACGACCACACCGGCGGCGCCCGCCCCGGCCTCACCCACCCCGCCGCGGCCGCCTTCCTGGCCGCCGTGGGCGGCGAGGCCCGCCCCAAGTTCGGCTGGACGGACGTCTCCCGCTTCAGCGCGCTCGGCGTCCCGGCGGTGAACTACGGGCCTGGCAACCCGATCTTCGCCCACAAGATCGACGAGCGTGTCGACACGGCCCTCATCCTGGAGGCGGAGAAGCGGCTCGCCTCCTGGCTCACCGCTTCCTGATACTCCGAGGTCCCGCCTCCGTAACCCGCGTAGACCTACCCTTGCTCTACGTAAGCGCGCGATACCTGCGCATGGAGGGAGCGGACCATGAGCAACCCGGAGGGCAAGGGGCACCCCAAGGAGCAGCGGACGGGGCCGGTGATCCGTCGCCGCGACCAGGTGCAGCCCGGGACGAGTGACCAGCGTCTGCTCGACACGGAGGGCCCCTCGGGCTGGGTGCACACCGACCCCTGGCGGGTCCTGCGCATCCAGTCGGAGTTCATCGAGGGCTTCGGCACCCTGGCCGAACTGCCGCCCGCGATCAGCGTGTTCGGCTCCGCCCGCACCCCGGTGGACTCACCGGAGTACGCGGCGGGCGTCGAGATCGGCAGAGCCCTGGTGGAGGCCGGTTTCGCGGTCATCACCGGCGGCGGGCCCGGCGCCATGCAGGCGGCGAACCAGGGCGCGGTGGAGGCCAAGGGCATCTCGGTCGGCCTCGGCATCGAGCTGCCCTTCGAGCAGGGCCTCAACCCGTACGTCGACCTGGGCCTGAACTTCCGCTACTTCTTCGTACGGAAGACCATGTTCGTGAAGTACGCCCAGGGCTTCGTCGTGCTGCCCGGCGGCCTCGGCACCCTGGACGAACTCTTCGAGGCGCTCACCCTCGTGCAGACCACCAAGGTGACCCGCTTCCCGATCGTCCTCTTCGGTACGCAGTACTGGAGCGGCCTGGTCGACTGGCTGAAGAACACGGTGATCGCGCAGGGCAAGGCGAGCGAGGTCGACCTGCTCCTGTTCCACGTCACGGACGACGTGGAGGAAGCGATCTCCCTGGTCACCAAGGAGACCGGGAACTAGCGGTCAGGCCAGTCCCCGGCGGGCGACCGCCGGGGGCCGGTGCCCCGCGATGGACGCGACCATGTCGAGGACCTGGCGGGTCTCGGCGACCTCGTGCACCCGGTAGACCTGCGCCCCGAGCCACGCCGAGACCGCCGTCGTCGCCAGCGTCCCGATCACCCGCTCCTTGACGGGCCGGTCGAGCGTCTCGCCCACGAAGTCCTTGTTGGAGAGCGAGACGAGCACCGGCCAGCCGGTCTCCACCATCTCCGGCAGCCGCCGCGTCGCCTCCAGGGAGTGCCGCGTGTTCTTCCCGAAGTCGTGCCCCGGGTCGATCAGGACGGACTCACGCGGCACCCCGAGCGCGACGGCCCGCTCGGCGTAGGCGACCGTGACCTCCAGGATGTCCGCCATCACGTCGTCGTACGTGGCCCGGTGCGGGCGCGTGCGGGGCTCGGCCCCGCCCGCGTGCGTGCAGACGAGGCCCACCCGGTGGCGGGCCGCGACCTCGGCGAGCTTGGGGTCGACGCCGCCCCACGCGTCGTTCAGCAGATCGGCGCCCGCCGCGCAGACGGCCTCACCGACCTCGTGCCGCCACGTGTCGACGCTGATGATCACGGACGGGAAGCGGCGCCGCACCTCCGCGACGAAGCCGACGGTCCGCCGCGCCTCCTCCTCGGCGTCGACCTCCTCGCCGGGGCCCGCCTTCACGCCGCCGATGTCCACGATCGCCGCGCCCTCGGCCACCGCCTGCTCGACCCGCGCGAGCGCCGGCTCGTCCTGGAAGGTGGCGCCCTGGTCGTAGAAGGAGTCCGGGGTCCGGTTCACGATCGCCATGATCACCGGCTCGTGCGCGGCGAACTCGCGCCGGCCCAACCTGAGCATCCCTGTGACTCTCCTCTGGATCCCATCGCAACGGTCGCCTGCGACCTTAACCGTCGGTGCGGCATGGCACGATCGGGGTCGGACGGTTTCGGGACGCCCGTGTACGCAGGTACCGGCCCGGTAGAGCCCAGGGGACGGCAGCGATGGTCATGTTCTTGTTTCTGGTCGCCGCGCTCGTCGTGGTGGTCGCGGCGGTGACGCTCGCGGTCCTCGGCGGCGGTGACGGCGGCGCCCTGCGGGACGAGCCGGCCCAGTTCTACGCGGACCCGCTGCCCCCGGACCGCCCGCTGGCCCGCGGGGACGTGGAGGAGCTGCGCCTGCCCACCGCCGTACGCGGCTACCGCATGGCGGAGGTCGACGACGCGCTGAACCGGCTCGGGGCGGAGCTGGCCGAGCGCGACGCCCGCATCGCGGAGCTGGAGTCGGCCCTCGACACGGCGCACGCGCGGGCCCGCGGACCCGTCGACCGCGCGCCCGACCACGGCTACGCACCGCCCGGCGGGTACGGGGACGAGCCGGGGGAGGACTTCCGATGAGCACGCCCCCGGGAGGAGCGGTCCCCGGCCCGGACGGCAGGCTGCGCTGCCCCTGGGGCCTGTCGACCCCCGACTACGTCGCGTACCACGACCAGGAGTGGGGCCGCCCGGTCCACGGCGACGACGCGCTGTTCGAGCGCCTGTCCCTGGAGGCGTTCCAGTCGGGCCTGTCCTGGATCACGATCCTGCGGCGCCGCGAGACCTTCCGCGCCGCGTTCGCCCACTTCAAGATCGCGGACGTGGCGGCCTTCACGGACGCCGACCGCGAGCGCCTCCTCGCCGACCCCGGCATCATCCGCAACCGGGCCAAGGTCGACGCCACGCTCGCCAACGCGCGCGTGCTCGCCCAGTGGTCCCCGGGCGAGCTCGACGAGCTGATCTGGTCGCACGCCCCCGACGCGGCAAGCCGGCCGGTGCCGAGGACGCTGGGCGACGTACCGGCGATCACCGAGGAGTCGCAGGCGCTCTCCAAGGCCCTCAAGAAGCGCGGCCTGCGCTTCGTGGGGCCCACGACGGCGTACGCGCTGATGCAGGCGTGCGGCCTGGTCGACGACCACCTGCGGGACTGCGCGGTCCGGGCGGCGGCCTGAAAGCCGCGCGTGAGCGCTCCCGCTAGCGGCCGAGGTAGTCCGGCTTCTCCTTGGCGATGAAGGCCTGGACGGCGATGCCGTGGTCCTCGGAGGCCCCGGCCCGCGTCTGGAGCTCGTCCTCCTTCTCCAGGGCCTCCTCCAGGGAGTGGTCCGCGGCGAAGGCGACGGACTCCTTGAGCGCGGCGTAGGCGACGGTCGGCCCCGTGGCGAGCATCAGGGCCAGCTTGCGCGCCGTCTCCGCGAGTTCCGCGGCGGGCACGATCCGGTGCACCGCGCCCAGCTCGAACGCCTCCTGCGCGGAGATGGTCCGCGGGAAGAGCAGCAGATCCAGGGCGCGCCCGGGGCCGACGAGCCGTGGCAGCGTCCAGGAGACGCCGGAGTCGGCGGTCAGGGCCACGCCGGCGAACGAGGTGTTGAACGACGCCGTGTCCGCCACGATCCGGTAGTCCGCGCAGAGCGCGAAGCCGAAGCCCGCGCCGGCCGCCACGCCGTTCACCGCGGCCACCACCGGCTTCTTCATCCCGGTCAGCGCCCGCACGATCGGGTTGTAGTGCTCCCGTACGGTGCTCATGGTCTGCCCCGAGCCGGCCTTCCGGTCCGCCACCAGGGTCCCCACGTGCTCCTTGAGGTCCTGCCCGACGCAGAACGCGCGGTCCCCGGCCGCCGTCAGCAGCACCGCCCGCACCGTCCGGTCCCCGGCGGCGGCCTCCACCGCGTCGCGGAGGGCGACCTTGGCCTCGGTGTTCATCGCGTTCATCGCCTCGGGGCGGTTCAGCGTGATCGTCGCGAGCCCGTCGCTCACCTCGTAGAGCACGGTGTCGGCCATGGCACTCCTCCTATGCGTTCGCTCAGCGTCCGTGCTCAGCATGACGGAGATCACGGCGCCGGGAACGCCCCCGGTATGTGACCTGCGTCAAACAATTCCGCATCGGAAGTGCGGCGCGGGCGGCGCAGTATCGCAGTCACATCGCCGAATTGAGTGGTTTTGCTCAAGCGCGTTGCGTAAGCGATGCCGACCGATGTTGGTCATCGGGTCCCGCGATGCGGGATAATGGCCTGGAAGCAAGGTGTTCGATGCCGGTGACGTGTGCCCGTCCAGAGGGCCGTCGGCTGATGACGTGAGCTGGTTTCAGGAAGGGGAACGAGCATGGCGGCCATGAAGCCGCGGACGGGTGACGGCCCGCTCGAGGTGACAAAGGAGGGGCGGGGCATCGTCATGCGCGTTCCGCTCGAAGGCGGCGGTCGGCTCGTGGTCGAGCTGACGCCGGACGAGGCCGATGCCCTCGGCGACGCCCTGAAGAAGGTCTGCTGACGCGGAAGCGACCCTACCTTTTCGACTGCCCCGGCACACATTGGGTGCCGGGGCAGACGTACGTCCGGCCCGGCTCCCCGAGGGCGCCGCTCAGCGCTTGACGGCGCACAGGAGCCCGTCGCCGACCGGCAGCAGCGTCGGCATCAGCTCCTGGCTCTCGCGCACCGCCCGCAGCAGCTCGCGCAGCCGCACCACTTCCACCGGCTGCGGCCCCGAGTCCACGGTCCGCCCGTCGGCGAAGACGCCCTCGAAACAGACGAGCCCGCCCGGGCGCAGCAGCCGCAACGATTCAGCGAGATAGTCCAGGCTCTCCATCCGGTCGCCGTCGCAGAAGACCAGGTCGTACCCGCTGTCCGCGAGACGGGGCAGGACGTCGAGGGCGCGCCCGGGGATGAACCGGGCGCGGTTGCTGGCGAAGCCCGCCGCGCGGAACGCCTGCCGCGCGAACTGCTGCTGCTCCGGCTCGGGATCGACCGTGGTCAGGACACCGTCCGGTCGCATCCCGTGCAGCAGGTGGATTCCGGACACCCCGGTGCCCGTCCCGATCTCGGCGACGGCCTTCGCGCCGACCGCGGCGGCGAGCAACCGCAGCGCGGCGCCCGCGCCGGGGGACACCGAGCGCAACCCTGCCTCGCGGGCCCGGTCCCGGGCCCAGCGCACAGCGTCGTCCTCGGCGACAAAGGCGTCGGCGAACGCCCAGCTCGTCTGCCGGTTGCCGGTAATGGCCCTCTCCTGTCCCCGCGGTTGCCTGCGCGTGACTTTATCCGTTGGCGCCGGGAACTCGCAGATGGGACCGGCCGTTTAGAGAGGCAGGGGGAGAGAGCGTGCTGGAGCGGGGGGCGGCGGGACGGTGACGGCGACGAAGCGGGCGGCCGGGAGTCGACCGGCAAATCTGAGTAAAAACGCTTATCCGGAGCTAACGGGCGAGGTGGCTATGGTAGGGGCTCCACTGGACACCACCAGAGCTGACAGGGGAGGTGCGGCTGCGCCTGTGGATCGGGGAGGAGTGCTGCGGCGCCTTCTCAGGTCGGCGGGTGAGCCGAGATCCGTGACCGACACCGCTGACCGATTCCGCACCGTCGACTCCGCGCGGCAGACCGCGACCTTTGCCGCTGACGCGGAATCCCAGGCGTGGACTCCGCCCACCTGGGAGGAGATCGTCAGCACGCACAGCGGCCGGGTCTACCGCCTCGCTTACCGCCTGACGGGCAATCAGCACGATGCCGAGGACCTCACACAGGAGGTCTTCGTGCGTGTCTTCCGCTCGCTGTCCACGTACACGCCCGGCACCTTCGAGGGCTGGCTGCACCGCATCACCACGAACCTGTTCCTGGACATGGTCCGCCGCAAGCAGCGCATCCGCTTCGACGCCCTCGGGGACGACGCGGCCGAGCGCCTGCCCAGCCGCGAGCCGTCGCCCCAGCAGGTGCTGAACGACGCGCACTTCGATGCCGACGTCCAGCAGGCGCTGGACACCCTGGCCCCCGAGTTCCGCGCGGCCGTCGTGCTCTGTGACATCGAGGGCCTGT
The DNA here is from genome assembly GCF_040611655.1 of Streptomyces sp. NPDC006552. Taxonomy (NCBI): domain Bacteria; kingdom Bacillati; phylum Actinomycetota; class Actinomycetes; order Kitasatosporales; family Streptomycetaceae; genus Streptomyces; species Streptomyces sp. NPDC006552. The sequence goes on along the minus strand of NZ_JBEXOS010000025.1, from coordinate 26,536 downwards.
CGTACGAGGAGATCGCCGCGACCCTGGGCGTCAAGCTCGGCACGGTCCGCAGCCGCATCCACCGCGGCCGCTCGCAGCTGCGCAAGGCACTGAAGCACCGTTCGCCCGAGGCCCGCGCCGAGCGCCGCACGCTCGCGACCACGGGGGGGATCCCTGTCCTTGGAGGAGGGGGCGCGACCGCGTGAGTGGATCACGTCTCAACCCCGCCGAGCGCCGGCAGACCGCGACCGACCAGCACCTGGGTGACCGGCTGGCCGCCCTGGTCGACGGCGAGCTGGACCACGATGCCCGCGAGCGCGTCCTCGCGCACCTGGCGACGTGTCCCCGGTGCAAGACCGAGGCCGACGCGCAGCGCCGCCTCAAGAGCGTCTTCGCCGAGGTGGCCCCGCCACCGCCCTCGGAGAGTTTCCTCGCCCGCCTCCAGGGGCTGCCCGCCGGAGATGACGGCGACGACGGCGCGCCACCGTTCGGGGGAGCGGGGTTCGCCACCGGCCGGGCCTTCGGGAGCGGTCCCGGACTCGGGGGCGGCGTCTTCGCCGTGGACCCCGAGCCCTTCGAGTACGTGCCCGCGGGCGCGCACGCCGGCGCGCACGCCGGCGTGCTCCCCGGCACGCAGCGCGGCTTCCGCATCCATGAAGTGGGCCGCCCCGACCGGACCGACAGCGACCGCGCCTCCCGCGGGCGCCGCTTCGCGTTCGCCGCGGCCGGAGCGGTCTCGCTCGCCGCGATCGCACTCGGCGGCGTCACGGCCGGCACCCCGCTCGACAGCCCCGATACGCGCGGCGGCTCGGGCAGCAACGTGACGCCGTTGCGCAGCCAGGCCGCGGGCGCCACGTCCACCTCCGAGACCCAGCGCCGCCGCTCGCCGGCGCCGCTGCTCGGCCAGGGCGGCGGCGCCCTGACGGCGCCGGTCGCGTCGGTGCGGGCGAGCGCGCCGCTGCTGCCGGGCGGCGGGCACAAGGACAGCGCGAGCTATCCCTTCTCGACCCCGCTGCTCTCCGGGGCGGCCCGTCTGTCGCCCCTGATACGACCGACCGCGCCGTTCCCCAGGGTCGCCGTGGTGCTGGAACCGCAGGTGGTCTCCGAACCGCCCGGTTCCGGCACTCCGCCGGTCGGGCCCGCCGCGGCGTCGGCGTCCGCGCCGGTCCTCTCCTCCCGCGCGTCCTCGGTCCGCTGACGCCCCCTGCGCCCGGGGCGGCGAACCTGGTTGAATCCTGGTGAGCCCGCGCTCCGGGTCCGACCCGGAGCGCGCGCGTAGGAGCCCCTGGCGTGGTGCCGGGGGCGAGGTGCGGGGAGAGCGGCGGGACATGGACGAGGGCAAGCCCACAAAGGCGAAGTGGTGGAGCCGCCCCCGACCGGACGCCGGGGGCGCCGCGGATGACGGTGACTGGCATCTGCCCGCGCCTGCGTCCGCGCCGGTGGACGGTGCCGGGGACCCCGCTCTCGGTGGTTCGGCCCCGGGTGGGGCTGATCCGGCGCCCCACGTAGAGCCCGGCCCGCCTGCTGCCCCGATGGGTGCGGACGGCGGTCCCGTACAGCTCGCACAGCCCGCGGACCGGGCAGACGTGGCCGACGCCGTGCCGGACGCGTACCGGCAGCCGCCGGTGGCGGAGGCGCCGCGGCCGCTGCACGACCCCGACCCGTACAGCACGCCTCCGTACGGCGAGCCGGGGCCGTGGGCGCCGGCGCCGCCCGTGCAGCACCCGGCGACCACCCCGGCCCGCGGCACGAGCACGGTGGGCATGAGCACGGCGCCTGGGACGCACCCGGGGGAGGCCGTCGGCGCCCAGCCGGGGCCCTACCCGGGCGAACCCGGCCCGGCCCCGATACAGCCCCACCCGGGCGGCGGGGCGCACGCGGGGGAAACGATCGGCGCCCAGCCGGGGCCCTACCCGGCCGGCCCCGGCCCGGCCCCGCTCCAGTCCCACCCGGGCGGCGCCTCCGCTCAGCCCCAGCCGGGGCCCTACCCGGGCGAACCCGGCCCGGTCCCGCAGCAGCCCTACCCGGGTGACCCGGCCCCCGCCCCCCTGCCCGCGCAGCAGCCCTGCCCCGGCAGCGGTCAGGGTCCGGCCCAGCCGGGGCCCTACCCGGCCGCAGCTCAGCAACCGCCCTACCCGGCCGCGACCCAGCACCCGCCCTACCCGCCGGACCCCGACGCCGCCGCGTCCGGGGGCGGGCCCTGGCAGCGGTACGACCCCTGGGCCGCGCCCGTCGCGGCGGCGGAGCCCCGTGGCGGGAGGCCGAAGCGGGCGGTGGCGCTCGGCGCCGTCCTGCTCGCGCTCGTGGCCGGTGTCGTGGGCGGCGCCATCGGGTCCTACCTGGAACGCAACGGCGGGGCAGAGGTCGAACTCCCGCAGGCCGGCGCCGAGTCCTCCCACCGCGCCCCCGACAGCGTCGCCGGCATCGCCGCCAGCGCGCTGCCCGGCGTCGTCACCATCCACACCAAAGGCTCCTCGGAGCAGGGCACCGGCACCGGCTTCGTCCTCGACACCCGCGGCCACATCCTCACCAACAACCACGTTGTGGAGCCGGCCGGGTCCAACGGGCGGATATCGGTCACCTTCGCGGGCGGCCAGAGCGCCGACGCGGACGTGGTCGGCCACGACAGCGGCTACGACCTCGCCGTCCTCAAGGTCTCCGGCGTCCGCGGCCTCAAGCCGCTGGCGCTCGGCAACTCGGAGAACGTGCGGGTCGGCGACCCCGTCGTCGCCATCGGCGCCCCCTTCGACCTCGCCAACACCGTCACCTCCGGCATCATCAGCGCCAAGGACCGGCCCATCACGGCGGGCGGCGAGAAGGGCGACGGCACCGACGTCAGTTACGTCGACGCCCTGCAGACGGACGCCCCGATAAACCCGGGCAACTCCGGCGGCCCACTCGTCGACACGAAGGCCCGGGTCATCGGCATCAACAGCGCCATCCGCTCCGCCGACAGCGGCTCGGAGGTGGAGGGCGGCCAGTCCGGCTCGATCGGCCTCGGCTTCGCCATCCCGGTCAACCAGGCGAAGCGCGTGGCGGAGGAGCTGATCAACACCGGCAAGGCCACCCACCCGGTGATCGGCGTCACGCTCGACATGGCCTACGCGGGAGACGGCGCCCGGGTCGGTACGAAGGGCAACGACGGCGGCTCCGCCGTCAGCCCGGGCGGCCCCGGCGCCAGGGCGGGCATCGAGCCGCGTGACGTGATCACGAAGGTCGACGGTGTCCGGGTGCACTCCGGCGAGGAGCTGATCGTCAAGATCCGCGCCCACCGCCCCAAGGACGAGCTGGACATCACGCTGGAACGGAACGGGAAGCAGCAAGAGGTGACGCTCGTCCTCGGTTCGGCGGACGGGAACTGACCGGCCGTGGCGCGCGGCGAGGGCCCCGGTGATCCCTGGACGTGGCCCAGTGGCTACCGGACGGACAGCATGGCCGGGTACCGTGGACACCGGTCCGGTGCCGGACCCTGCCACAGACCTGCTACTGAAGACCGCCGCGGGCCGAGGACACGCTAGGAGCGCAAGGTGTTCAACGACATTGGCCCACTGGAGGTCGTCACCCTCGTCGTGCTGGCCGTGCTCGTCTTCGGCCCCGACAAGCTGCCGAAGCTGATCCAGGACGTCTCGCGCACCATACGCAAGATCCGCGAGTTCTCCGACAGCGCGAAGGAAGACATCCGCAGCGAACTGGGCCCGGAGTTCAAGGACTTCGAGTTCGAGGACCTGAACCCCAAGACGTTCATCCGCAAGCAGCTGGACAGTGACGAGCTGGGGCTCAAGGAGATCCGCAACGGCTTCGACCTGAAGAAGGAGATGGCCGAGGTCACCGAGGCGGTGCACACCGTCGGTGAGCTGGAGGACTCCGGCTCCGCGGGCTCCTCCCCGAGCGCGTCCGGCGCCGCTTCCGGCGCTGCGGTGAACATGCGCAAGGGCCCCGACATGGAGAAGCGCCCCGAGAAGCCGGCGGCCGCCGACCGCCCGCCGTTCGACGCCGACGCGACCTGAACCACACTGCTGGGAGCCGGGCCCGCCGGACCCGGTGTGGCATTCTGCCTTGTTGTTGCGCGGACCGGATGTGAGAACGCCCGAGGGGGGCGGGCCGCTGCGGTCCGTACGAGAGCGAGGAGGCGGCCGGGTACATGGAGACGACGAGTCGGGTGGGCGCGCAGGCGCCGGACCCCGAGGGGGCCGAGGCGGACCCCGCGGCCCGGCGCACGGTCGACGGCTACCTGCTGGCGCCCTTCCCCTGGTACGGCCTCGACGAGGCGTTCACGGGACCGCGCTGGCTGATGCAGGTCGGCAGCACGGCGGACGGGTCCGTCGAGCACGGGTCGATCGGGCACGGTGAGGAGCCCTCCGTGCGCAGCGAGGGCACGCAGGACACGGAGCGGTTCGCGGTCGTGGTGACCGTCGCCGCCAACCCCGTACGGCGCAGCGCCGACGGCACGGGCGTGCTGGACGCGACATCGGTCTCGTCCGCGGCCTGGCTGGCCGGGGTCGGACTGCTCTCGTACACCTGGCCGGGCCAGATGGATCACACCCTGCGCGACGACTGGCTCGACCAGCAGACCGAGACGGCCTGGGTGCTCGCCGACGATCTCGGCTCCGAGGACTGGGCGACGCTGTCGCTGCCGGTGGACGGGGTGCCGACGCCGTTCCACTACCGCGAGTCCGAGTACGGCTGGGTGCTGGCCGGGTCCACGCAGGCCGGGGTGCACCTGGGCGCGTACGGGCGGGGCATGAGCGCGTACGGGCTCGCCTTCTCCGTGGTCAAGGACATCGCGGAGCTGGCCTGACGCACGCAAGGCGGGCCGCACCGATCGAGGTGCGGCCCGCCTTCGCGTGCGCTCAGAACTTGTTGCGCGGGGTGAGTCCCAGGGACATGCCCGACAGGCCGCGCTGGCGTCCGCCGAGCTTGCCCGCGATGGCGCGCAGCGCCGAGCCGGCCGGGGAGTCGGGGTCGCTGAGCACCACCGGCCTGCCGTTGTCACCGCCCTCGCGCAGCCGCACGTCGATCGGGATGGAGCCGAGGACCGGCACGGTCGCGCCCGTCGTCTTCGTCAGGCCCTCGGCGACCGTCTGGCCGCCGCCGGTACCGAAGACGTCGACCATCTCGCCGCAGTGCGGGCAGGGCAGCCCCGACATGTTCTCGACGACGCCGACGATCTTCTGGTGCGTCTGCACGGCGATGGAGCCGGCCCGCTCGGCGACCTCGGCGGCGGCCTGCTGCGGCGTCGTCACGACGAGGATCTCGGCGTTCGGCACCAGCTGCGCCACGGAGATGGCGATGTCACCGGTGCCCGGCGGCAGGTCGAGCAGGAGCACGTCCAGGTCGCCCCAGAAGACGTCCGCGAGGAACTGCTGCAAGGCGCGGTGGAGCATCGGGCCGCGCCACACCACCGGCGCGTTGCCGGGCGTGAACATGCCGATGGAGATGACCTTCACGCCGTTCGCCGACGGCGGCATGATCATGTTCTCGACCTGGGTGGGCCTGCCGTCGGCGCCGAGCATGCGCGGGACGCTGTGCCCGTAGATGTCCGCGTCGACGACGCCGACCTTCAGGCCGTCGGCGGCCATCGCCGCCGCCAGGTTCACCGTCACCGAGGACTTGCCGACGCCGCCCTTGCCGGAGGCGACCGCGTAGACGCGGGTCAGGGAGCCGGGCTTGGCGAACGGCACCTCGCGCTCGGCGGTCCCGCCGCGCAGCGCGGCGGCCAGCTCCTTGCGCTGCTCGTCGCTCATCACGTCGAGCGTGACGTCGACGCGCGTGACGCCGTCGACGCGGCCGACCGCCTCCTTCACGTTGTTCTCGATCGTCGAGCGCATCGGGCAGCCGGAGACGGTCAGGTACACGGTGACCGCGACGGCTCCGTCCGCACCGATGTCCACCGATTTGACCATCCCCAGTTCGGTGATGGGTCGCTGGATCTCGGGGTCGTTCACTGTCGCGAGCGCCTCGCGCACCGCGTCTTCCGTAGCCATACGACCGATAGTACGGCGCGGTAACCGGGGCACGGAAAGCCCCGTCAGCGGTCGTCTACGTCACGTCCGCGCCCGGCCTGCGGCGGGAACACGCCGCTGCGCTGCCGCTCCTCCAGCTCCTTGAGGAGGTCCTGCAGTTCGGAGCGGATCCAGTCGCGGGTGGCGACCTCGCCCAGACCGATGCGCAGGGCCGCCACCTCGCGGCTCAGATACTCGGTGTCGGCGATCGACCGCTCGTTCTGCTTGCGGTCCTGTTCGAGGTTGACCCGGTCGCGGTCGTCCTGCCGGTTCTGCGCGAGCAGGATCAGCGGAGCGGCGTACGAGGCCTGGAGCGAGAGCATCAGGGTCAGGAAGATGAACGGGTAGGTGTCGAACCGCAGATGGTCGGGGGCCGCCACGTTCCACGCGACCCAGGCGATGATCAGCACCGTCATCCAGACGATGAACCGGCCCGTCCCCAGGAACCGCGCGATGCGCTCGGACAGCCGTCCGAAGGCCTCGGGGTCGTAGTCCGGCAGGATCCTGCGCCGGGGCGGCAGCGGCTGGTCGAGCCGGGTGCGGGGACGGCGCTGCGTCTCCGCCACGGCCCGCGGATCGCGTTCGTCAGTCGCCATGGGTCACGTCTTCCGGTACGGGGGTGCCTCCTGCGCGGGCGAAGCCGAGGGAATGGGGGAGGAACTCCTGCTCACGCCAGTCGTCGGGCAGCATGTGGTCCAGCACGTCGTCCACGGTCACGGCGCCCAGCAGCGAGCCGCCCTCGTCGACGACGGGCGCCGCGACCATGTCGTACGTCGCGAAGAACCCGGCGATCTCCGGGAGTTGCGCGTCCGGTGAGAGGGCCTGGAGATCCTCGTCGAGGATCGAGCTGACCATCGTGTACGGGGGGTCGCGCAGCAGCCGCTGGAAGTGGATGGTGCCGAGGTACTTGCCGGTCGGCGTCTCGTCGGGCGGTCGGCAGACGTAGACCTGCGCGGCGAGCGCGGGCGACAGGTCGGGGTTGCGGACGCGGGCGAGGGCGTCGGCGACGGTCGAATCCGGGCGCAGCACGATGGGCTCCGTGGTCATCAGGCCGCCCGCGGTCTTGTCCTCGTAGGCCATCAGGCGCCGCACGTCGGCCGCGTCGCCGGGCCGCATGAGGGCGAGCAGGCGCTCCTTGTCGGCCTCGGGGAGTTCGCCGAGGAGGTCGGCGGCGTCGTCCGGGTCCATCTCCTCCAGCACGTCGGCGGCGCGCTCCTCCTTCAGCTTGCCGAGGATCTCGATCTGGTCGTCCTCGGGCAGCTCTTCGAGGACGTCGGCGAGGCGCTCGTTCGTGAGGGCGGCGGCGACCTCGGCGCGGCGCTTGGGGGAGAGGTGGTGCAGCACGTTGGCGAGGTCGGCGGGGCGCAGCTGTTCGAAGGTGGCGAGGAGGTTCTCGGCGCCCTGGCCGTGCTCCTCCACCGAGAAGCCGTCGACGGCGGACCAGTCGACGGTCAGCGCCTCTCCCTTGCGCCGGAAGGTGCCGCCCTTGCCCTTGCGGACGAAGACCCGGTCGATCTCCCAGTCCCGCCGGGCGGGCAGCTGCTGGATGGAGACGTCCAGGACGGTGACCTCCTCGCCCGTCTCCACGAGCCGGACGCGGCGGTCGAGCATCTCGCCGAGGACGAGGCGTTCGGTGGGGCGCTGTTCGAAGCGCCGGACGTTGAGCACGCCCGTCGTGATCACCTGGCCCGACTCGATACCGGTGACCCGGGTCATGGGCAGGAAGATGCGGCGGCGGGTGGAGAGCTCGACGACGAGCCCGAGCAGCCGCGGCGGGCGCCGCCCCACCCGGACCATGGCGACGAGATCGCGTACGCGCCCGACCTGGTCCCCGTTCGGGTCGAAGACGGCGATACCGGAGAGGTGGGAGACGAAGATCCGCGGAGCCACTGCTGCCATGCCTTCGCTTACCACCTTTACTGCTGATTCATCCCTGTATGCGGCCGATTCCGTGGTCAGGCTATCCGGTGCCCGTCGAACACGCCTTTGCGCCTGGCGTCTTCGGGACCCGTACGAGTAACCGCAGATGTCACAGGTACGCTGCCGTACGGCCGCCGAGCCCCATGCCGTACGAGAGGTAGCCCGCCCGTGACCGCACTTCCCCTGCCCCGCCGTGTCCGCAGGACACTACTGGTCGGCGCGCTGTGCACGGGAGCCGCGGCCGGACTCGCGGGCTGCGGCGGGGACGACCCGGACGCCGGCACCAACGGGGTCGGCAAGCTGGCACCCGCCGCTATCCAGAGCCGTACGGTCAAGGCGGCGCAGGGCGCGCAGACCGTGCACCTGGCCGGCACGGTGGTCAGCGGCGGCCGGACGTACAAGCTCGACATGCGGCTGCGGGGCGACGGCGGCTCGGGCTCGGTGACCAGCGGCGCCAGCACGTTCCGGCTGCTGCGCGTCGGCGAGCACCTGTACCTCAAGGCGGGCGCCGACTTCTGGACGCACTCCGACGACGCCGGCAACGGGCCGGGGGACGGCGCGGCCGCGCAGAAGCTGGACGGCAAGTACGTGAAGGTGCCGGCCGGCGATCCGGCGTACAAGCGGCTCAGCACGTTCACGGACAAGGACGTGCTGCTCGACGGGTTGCTCACGCTGCACGGAGCCCTCAAGAAGGGCGACCACGGCACGTCCGGCGGCACCCGCACCATCCAGCTCACCGGCGACGAGGGGGCCGGCGGCACGCTCGACGTCTCCCTGGAGGGCACGGCGTACCCGGTGCGCCTGGAGCGGGCCGGTGGCGCGGGCACCCTGCGCCTGACGGACTGGGGCCACGACTTCACCCTGACGGAACCGAAGTCGACGGAGACGGTGGACTACGGGCGGGCACTCCCGACCTCATAGAACACAGCGGCGAAGATCAAGCCCGTCCGGCGATGGAGGACCGGGGGTCCGGGGGCAGAGCCCCCAGGACTCCACCCCGACCCGGGGGCCCTTATGGCCGACGGCGCCGCCCGAGCAGCCGAGGCAACCCCGCGGGCACCGCGTCACGCGTGGTCGCAGGCGTCGGCACAGGCGGCGCCGCGAGATCACCCTCCGAGGCGGCCGGCAACCCCGCCCCCAGATCGGGCTCCAGCCGGACGATCCGGCACTCCCGGGCCCACCGCGCGGGCATCTCCTCCCCGTCGGCCGCGTTCAGCCGCTTGCCCTTGAGCTCCGCGACGGCCGCGTCCCACGCCTGCGTACCGGCCGCGACCTCCACGACCGTCGCCCGCCAACCGACGATCCGCCCGCCCTTGTCCTTGCTGCGTACGGTGACCGTGGCCGCGCCGCCGTCGGCGAGGCCGGGCAGCGGCTGCTCGCCGGGCCCGTCGCCGACCACGAGCGCCGCGCCCTCGTGCCACACGTGCCACAGCGCGCGCTCCACACCCTGTGCGCCGCGGACCCAGATGAGCCCGGACTTCTTGGTGGCCTCCTCGACGAGGGCGGCATCGAGCAGTTCAGTCGTCATGCGGCCAGCCTAACGAGGGCGGCCCCGGCCGCTCACAGCCAGCCGTTGCGCTTCAGGGTCCGGTGGATCGCGAAACAGGCGGCGACGGTGACGCTCAGGACGAGCGGATAGCCGAACCGCCAGTGCAGCTCGGGCATGTGCTCGAAGTTCATGCCGTACACCCCGCAGACCATGGTCGGCACGGCGACGATCGCGGCCCACGAAGTGATCTTGCGCATGTCCTCGTTCTGCGCGACGGAGGCCTGGGCGAGATTGGCCTGGAGGATGGAGTTGAGCAGTTCGTCGAAGCCGACGACCTGCTCCTGCACGCGCTCCAGGTGGTCGGCGACGTCCCGGAAGTACTTCTGGATGTCCGGGTCGATCAGCCGCATCGGCCGCTCGCTCAGCAGCGCGAGCGGACGGCGCAGCGGAGCGACGGCACGCTTGAACTCCAGTACCTCGCGCTTGAGTTGGTAGATGCTGCCCGCGTCGGAGCCGCGCGGGGCGCCCTTGCCGGTCTGGGAGAAGACCTCGGTCTCGACCTCGTCGATGTCGTCCTGCATCGCGTCGGCGACCGCGAGGTAGCCGTCGACGACGTGGTCGGCGATGGCGTGCAGCACCGCGCTCGGCCCCTTGGCGAGCAGCTCCGGGTCCTCCTGGAGCCGGTGGCGCAGCGCCCGCAGCGAGCCCTGGCCGCCGTGGCGCACCGTGATGAAGAAGTCCCGCCCGGTGAAGCACATGACCTCGCCGCTCTCCACGACCTCGCTGGTGGCGGTGAGTTCGGCGTGCTCGACGTAGTGGATGGTCTTGAAGACGGTGAAGAGGGTGTCGTCGTACCGCTCCAGCTTGGGCCGCTGGTGCGCGTGGACCGCGTCCTCGACGGCGAGCGGGTGCAGTCCGAACTCGGCGGCGATCCCGGCGAACTCGGCCTCGGTCGGCTCGTGCAGGCCGATCCAGGCGAAGCCCCCGTCCCGGCGCACCTGGAGGCGGGCCTCGCGGGGCGTGAGGCAGGCGGGGGAGTCGGCGCGGGCCCCGTCGCGGTAGACCGCGCAGTCGACGACCGCGGAGACGGCCGAGGGGTCGCGGGTGGAGTCGTAGGAGGCACGGGCCTCATTGCCGTACGGGGCCACGCTCTTGCGCAGTGAGGGGCGGACGGCGGCACGCAGGTCGCGGATCATCGACATGGGCAGGCTCCTTCGCGGGCGGGAGCCGCGCCGTGACGGGTGGAACTACCCGGAATGAGGACGTCCGTGCCGATGGGACATGCTGCACGTCCACAAAGCGGGGAGCACCGACCGACGCTGGGCGGCTTCGCTTACTGATTCCGACCAGGAAGACCGGAATGATCAGGCGGTGATGAAGCGCTCTTCCGGCTTACGCGGGCAGCCCGATGAGCAGAGAAACCTGCTGACTGCGAAGGGGCGTGCGGGCCTAGAGGCGGGAAGAACGGGTGATACTGCACGGTCGACTTCGATCCATGACAGCCCCACCTCCTCCGGCCGGTCCCCCGTGGGGGACATGTGTGGTTCGGTTCTTCGAAGGCTCCCGGAGCCTCCGGCGGGTACGCGCTGCGCACCATCCCGACCAGCGGCCAAGACTATCAGCCGACTGAAGAAGCGATCCCCTTCTTTACCCGTTGCATGCGAGTTCTATGCTCGCGGGATGGCAGAAGTTCTGGCGTTGGTGGAAGCCCGGCTGAGCACGGCCCTCGGCGAGCCGGACGCGCGCGCGGCGGTCACGTTCCTCGGCACCGACCGGATCGAGGTGCTGCGCTTCACCGACCACGATCAGGGCCTGGTCCGGTACGCGAGTCTCGGCATGTCGGCGTCCCCGATGGCCGACCCCACCGCGACCCTCGCCGACCCCGTCGCGGGGCCGCGCGCCGAACTGGTCCTGACGGTCCGCGCGGGGCTCGCCGACACGGACAAGGTGTTGCGCCCGCTCGCCGTCCTGGCCGCCTCACCACAGGTCGAGGGTGTCGTCGTGGCCCCCGGCGCCTCGCTCGACGTGGGCGAGCCGCTGTGGCCGGGCGCCCCGTTCACCTCGGTCCTCGTGGCGGAGCCGGGCGGCCTGGTCGAGGACCTGGACCTGGACGAGCCGCTCGACCCCGTACGGTTCCTGCCGCTGCTGCCCATGACACAGAACGAGGCGGCGTGGAAGCGGGTGCACGGCGCGGCCGCGCTCCAGGAGAAGTGGCTGAACAGCGGGACGGACCTGCGCGATCCGCTGCGCAGGCCCGTGACGTTCGACTGACGCTCCCTATCGCGGTCCCTACTGCGCGAAGACGCTCACGCTGTCCTCGGCGGCGTGCCGGGGCTCCAGCTCCTCGGCCTCGTGGGTGAGCGCGTTCCTGCGGACCCACACGACGAGGGCGCCGAGCACCGCCGTGACGGCGGCGACCACGAACGGGACGTGGATGTTGCTCCACTCCTCGATCTTCGGCGCGAAGAACGGGGCGGCGGCCGCGGCGAACCAGCGCACGAAGTTGTAGCCGGCGCTGGCCACCGGGCGCGGCGCGTCGGAGACGCCGAGCGCGAGTTCGGTGTAGACGGTGTTGTTCACGCCGATGAAGGCGCCGGACAGGATCGTGCAGACGACCGCCGCGGTGTGGTCGCCGTAGCCGAGGACGAGCACGTCCACGGCGAGCAGCACCAGCGAACCGCCGAGCACCTTCAGCGAACCGAACCGGGCCTGCATGCGCGGTGCGACGATCACCGAGAACAGGGCGAGCAGGACACCCCAGGCGAAGAAGACGCCGCCCGATTTGTACGGCGTCATGTTCAGCACGAACGGCGTGAAGGCCAGCACCGTGAAGAACGTGTAGTTGTAGAAGAACGCGGAGATCGCCGCCGAGGCGAGACCGCCGTGGCCCAGCGCCTTGATCGGGTCCAGGATCGACGTCTTGGTGGCGGGCTTGGGCTGCTCCTTCAGGAACACCGTGATGCAGACGAACCCGATGGCCATCAGCGCGGCCGTGCCGAAGAACGGGTAGCGCCAGCTCGCGTTGCCGAGCAGGGCGCCGACGAGCGGCCCGCACGCCATGCCGAGGCCCAGCGCGGACTCGTAGAGCAGGATCGCGGCGGCGCTGCCGCCGGCCGCGGCGCCGACGATGACGGCGAGAGCGGTCGAGACGAAGAGGGCGTTGCCCAGGCCCCAGCCGGCGCGGAAGCCGACGAGTTCGCCGACCGAGCCGGAGGTGCCGGCGAGCGCGGCGAAGACCACGACGAGCGCGAGCCCGGCGAGCAGGGTCTTCTTGCCGCCGATCCGGCTGGAGACGAACCCGGTCACCAGCATCGCGACGGCGGTGATGAGGAAGTAGGAGGTGAAGAGCAGGGAGACCTGGCTGGGCGTCGCCTGGAGCCCCTTGGCGATGGAGGGCAGGATCGGGTCGACGAGCCCGATGCCCATGAAGGCGACGACGGATGCCCCGGCGGTCGCCCAGACCGCCTTCGGCTGACGCAGCAGGCTGGTCGCCCCCGCGTCGAGCGTGTCCCCTTCGGCGGGACCTCCTGTGGTGCTGTGGCTCATACCGGCTCCTTGTTTCCACGTCTCCACGGATCGTTGGCCTATGCACATAATAAGTTAGCCGAGCTAATTAATGCAAGTTACATCTAGATCGGTACGGGGGTCCGCTCCGGCCACCCCGCCGCGGCCGCCTCCGGACGGGTGATCGTCCTTGACGCGACGCGGGACGGGGAGGACCGTGGAGCTTTATGAGGGGCGAACCCAGTTGCCCGAAGTGTGGTGGCCGGGTCAGGGCTCCCGGCCTCTTCTCCGACTCCTGGCAGTGCGACGCGCACGGCCCGGTGCACCCGCTGCAGCCCGTGATCCCGCCCAGCGTCGAAGCCCTCGGCGTCGTGGTGCGCCGCGCCCAGGTGCCCGTCTGGATGCCGTGGCCGCTCCCGGTCGGCTGGCTCTTCACCGGCGTGGCCGACGCGGGGGACGACCGCACCGGCGGCCGCGCCACCGCCGTCGCCTGCTCCGGGCCCGGCCCCCTCGGCGGCATCGGTGAGCTGGTGCTCGTCGCCGAGGAGCTCGGCGTCGGACTCGGCGCGCGCTACGCGGGCATCGACGGCCCCGACCCCGGCCCGTCCCTGGACGTCTCCGGACCGCCGCAGGTCAAGCTGCTCGCGGCCGGCCGGCCGACGCCGATGTGGCATGTCGCGGGCGCGCCCCCCGACCGCGCCGTCTTCGCGGGCGAGGCGTGTGGGCTGTGGCTGTGGGGCATCGTCTGGCCCGAGCAGTCCGGATTGCTGATGTACGACGAGCTGGTCCTCACGGACCTGCGGGACGCGGGCGCGGAGGTCGACCTGCTGCCGTGCGGGGCGCTGTCGCCGCGGATCCTGGAGGGCGGAGAGCTGTAGCGCTCCGCGTCGGGTCAGGGCGGGGGGCCGTATGGGGTGCGGGCCTTGTCGTGGGTGGTAGCCGTACGGGGCCTCGGGTCCGGCTGGGGTGGTGAGCTGTAAGAGACCCGCGCCCGGCCGGGGCAGCGAGCCGCAAGAGACCCATGTCCGACCGGGGCGGTGTCCCGTACGGGCCCGGGCCCGTACGGGGCAGCGAGCCGCAAGGGCCCGGCGCCGGTCGGGCAGTGGCGGCGGTGTCCGGAAGTCCCGTTACCCTTGAGCGGTCCCCTCTGTACGAACTGTCCGCCGTGAGCCGTACGAAGGGGACCGTTCCCGTCCGTCCGAGCCTGGAGTACGCAGCCGTGCGCATCGACCTGCACACCCACTCCACCGCCTCCGACGGCACGGACACCCCGGCCGAGCTGGTGCGGGGCGCGGCGGCGGCCGGACTGGACGTCGTGGCGCTCACCGACCACGACTCCACCCGCGGCCACGCCGAGGCGATCGCCGCGCTGGACGGGCTCCCGGACGGACCGACCCTGGTCACCGGCGCCGAACTCTCCTGCCGCCTCGACGGCGTGGGCCTGCACATGCTGGCCTACCTGTTCGACCCCGAGGAGCCCGCGCTGCTCGCCGAGCGCGAGCTGGTCCGCGACGACCGCGTCCCGCGCGCCAAGGGCATGATCGCCAAGCTGAACGAGCTGGGTGTCCCCGTCACCTGGGACCAGGTCGCCCGGATCGCCGGGGACGGCTCGGTCGGCCGCCCGCACATCGCCTCCGCCCTCGTCGAGCTGGGCGTCGTGCCCACGGTCTCCGACGCGTTCACGCCCGAGTGGCTGGCCGACGGCGCCCGCGCCTACGTCGCCAAGCACGAGACGGACCCCTTCGAGGCGATCCGCCTGGTCAAGGCCGCGGGCGGGGTCACGGTCTTCGCCCACCCGGGCGCGGCCAAGCGCGGCAGGACGGTCCCGGAGTCGGCGATCGCGGAGCTGACCGCGGCCGGTCTCGACGGCATCGAGGTCGACCACATGGACCACGACGCGGCGACCCGGGACCGGCTGCGCGGCCTGGCCGCCGACATCGGCCTGCTCACCACCGGCTCCTCGGACTACCACGGCAGCCGCAAGACGTGTGTGCTCGGCGAGTACACGACGGACCCCGAGATCTACGGGGAGATCACGCGCCGTGCCACGGGCGCCTTCCCGGTGCCCGGCGCCGGCGGACGCTCCGTCTGACCCTCCGGCCCGCCCCTCCTTCTTCTCCCGGTCCGCCCCCTCATCTCCGCTCGCCGGCCGCGCGCGCCCTTCTGCCGCGCTCCGGCTCAACACCCGCAAGGCAAGCCCACATCGTGTTCGACGTCGCCGTTTTCGGATCCCTTTTTCTCACGCTTTTCGTGATCATGGATCCCCCCGGAATCACTCCGATCTTCCTCGCCCTCACCGCGGGCCGCCCCGCCAAGGTCCAGAAGCGCATGGCCTTCCAGGCGGTGTGCGTCGCCTTCGGCGTCATCGCCGTCTTCGGCGTCCTGGGTCACCAGATCCTCGACTACCTGCACGTCTCGGTCCCGGCCCTGATGATCGCGGGCGGTCTGCTGCTCCTGCTCATCGCCCTCGACCTGCTCACCGGCAAGAACGACGAACCGCAGCAGACGAAGGACGTGAACGTCGCCCTCGTCCCGCTCGGCATGCCGCTGCTCGCCGGACCCGGCGCGATCGTCTCGGTGATCCTGGCGGTCCAGAAGGCGCACTCGGTCACCACGCAGCTCTCCGTGTGGACGGCGATCCTCGCCATCCATGTGGTCCTGTGGCTGGTGATGCGCTACTCGCTGGTGATCATCCGCATCATCAAGGACGGTGGCGTGGTCCTCGTGACCCGGCTCGCCGGCATGATGCTCTCCGCGATCGCCGTGCAGCAGATCATCAACGGCGTGACCCAGGTGATCCAGAACAGCTGACCGCCCGCTCGGGCCCGGACACGCGAAGCCCCCGTACGCGTCGTGCGCACGGGGGCTTCGAAGAGTGTGAGTCGCTCGCCGTTATGAGGCGGACGACTCGGCCGGGCGGATGTAGAGGCGCTGCCCTATGGCGGCCGCCTGCTGAACGATCCGGTTGACGGAGGCGGCGTCCACGACGGTGGTGTCCACGGCGGTACCGTCGACGTCGTCAAGACGCATGATTTCGAAGCGCAAGGGCTTCTCCCTTCGTCTGGTGATCCTCCTGAAGGAGAACTACTGGTGCAGGTTCACCATGGTGAACCTGCCGTACGGCCAGGCGGTTGCCTGACCGTTAAGAGTGGATTGCGGGGCCAGAGTGCCCCACGTTCTGTAGGGGATAACGAGTTGCCCCCAGCAAACATTCCCTACGCTAAAGAAATTTTTCGAGAACCTAATTACTTGCGGGTAGCGGGGCCGGTCGTGCACGGTCCGTGACGCCCGGGGACAATGGACGGCGATGAACGCAACCCACCCGGACGGCCCCCTCGCCGCCGTCGAGGACCGCCTCGCCACCACGAACGATCTGCTCAGACGGATGCTGGCCGAGGTCGCCAAGACCCCGTCCACGAACGCGATCTTCGTGGACGCGGGGTACCTGTACGCGGCCGCGGGCCGCCTCGTCGCCGGCACCGAGGACCGGCGCTCCTTCGACCTGGACGCCGAAGGGCTCATCGACGCCCTGATCGACAAGGCCCGCACGATCTTCGCGGACAGCCGGCTGCTGCGCGTCTACTGGTACGACGGCGCGCGCCGCCGCATGCACACCACCGAGCAGCAGTCCATCGCCGCACTGCCCGACGTCAAGGTCCGCCTCGGCAACCTGAACGCGAACAACCAGCAGAAGGGCGTCGACTCCCTCATCCGCAGCGACCTGGAGTCCCTCGCCCGCCACCGCGCCATCAGCGACGCGGCCCTGCTCGGCGGCGACGAGGACCTGGTCTCCGCCGTCGAGGCCGCCCAGGGCTACGGCGCCCGCGTCCACCTGTGGGGCATCGAGGCGGTCGGCGGACCCAACCAGGCCGAACCGCTCCTGTGGGAGGTCGACAGCCAGCGCACGCTCGACCTCGACTTCTTCAAGCCGTACGTGTCCCGGCGCGCCCTCACGTCGTACGAGGCCGGGGACGCGCCGCGCCCCACCCGCGAGCAGGTCCGCTTCGCCGGGGCGCGGATCGCGGCGCAGTGGCTCGGGGAGCGCGGCCGCGAGGCGTTCGCCGAGGTGCTGCCCGGCCACCCCTACCTGCCGGGCCCGGTCGACCAGGAGCTGCTGGTCGAGGCGGAGGCCATCCTCCAGTACTCCCTGCGCGGCCAGTCCGATCTGCGGCGGGCGCTGCGGGACGGGTTCTGGGCGCATCTTCAGGCGCAGTTCTAGAGGTGCGGGACGCCGTCCGCCCAGACCGGGTGGCGGTCCCAGAAGGCACTGAGGGCCGCGGCCGTCTCGTCCGGGCGGTCCGTGTTGGGGGAGTGCTCGGCGCCCGTGATCACGGTCCGCTCGGCCTTGAGCCGCCGTGCCATCTCGTCGAGCAGCGGCACCGGCCAGGCCTCGTCCCGCTCGCCGGACAGGACGTGCACGGGCAGCGCGAGCGCGGCCAGTTCGTCGACCCGGTCCGGCTCGCTCCGCAACTGCCGCCCGGTCGCGATGAGTTGGGCCGGACTGTTGCTCAGCCAGCGCTCGCGCAGCTCCGCCTCGTCCCCGCGCGCCTCGATCACGTCGTCGGCCGGGTCGGCCGCCTCCATGGCCTGCACGGCCTCCAGCACCTGCGCCAGGTCGAGCGTGGCCAGCGCGGCCTGCAGCAGTTCGACGCGCTGCTGCTGCGCCGGGGTGACCGCAGCCGGGCCGGACGCCATCAGCGTCAGCGAGGCGAACGGGGCCGGGTCGGCGAGGACCGCGGCGCGCGCGATGAGCCCGCCGAGCGAGTGGCCGAGCAGATGGATCTTGGCGGGGCCGA
Organism: Streptomyces sp. NPDC006552; assembly: GCF_040611655.1. Taxonomy (NCBI): domain Bacteria; kingdom Bacillati; phylum Actinomycetota; class Actinomycetes; order Kitasatosporales; family Streptomycetaceae; genus Streptomyces; species Streptomyces sp. NPDC006552. Next base: position 8,846 of record NZ_JBEXOS010000025.1, on the reverse strand, counting down.
GCGCGGCGGCCTGGGCGAGTACGTCCCGCGCCAACTCCGGTTGCGCGTAGGGGCGTTCGTCGTCCCTGGGGCCGGCCGTCTGGTACTGGCCGCGGCCGTCGACGCTGACGGTGCGGTATCCGGCGGCGGTCAGGGGCACGTGCAGCGCGATGAAGTCCTCTTTGCTGCCGGTGAACCCCGGCACCAGCAGCGCGGTACCCCGTACGGGGCCGGACGCGGGCTCACCGACGAGCGCGGCGAAGTCGCCTCGGGCGGTGCGCAGGACGTGGGCGCGGGTGCCGGGCGGCGGGGTGAAGGTGTGGGGCCTGCTCATGCGGTGAGGTTACGCGGCCGCGGGGTTCGGGCGTCCCGGGGGCCCACGGCAGAGGCCCGGACCCCGCGGTGCGGGATCCGGGCCTCGTCGGGCGCGGTGCGGATCAGGCCTCGGGGGCCTTGGCCACGGCCTTCTTGCGCGTGCGCTTCGGCTTCGCCTCGGCGTCGGTCCCGGCCTCGGCCTGCGCCGGAACCGCGGCGACGGCCTTCTTGCGGGTCCGCTTCGGCTTGGCCTCGGCGGCCTCGCCCTCGGCCTGCGCCGGAACCGCGGCGACGGCCTTCTTACGAGTCCGCTTGGGAGCGGCCTCGGTGACGTCGGCGGCGGTCTCGACCGGCGCGACAGCCTTCTTGCGCGTGCGCTTGGGTGCGGCCTCGGCCGCCTCCGTGGTGGTCTCGACCGGCGCGGTGGCCTTCTTGCGGGTCCGCTTGGGTGCGGCCTCAGCCGCCTCCGTGGTGGTCTCGACCGGCGCGACAGCCTTCTTGCGGGTCCGCTTGGGTGCGGCCTCCGCGGTCTCCGTGGCGGCCTCGACCGGCGCGACAGCCTTCTTGCGCGTGCGCTTCGGCGCGGCCTCGGCCGCCTCCGCGGCGGCCTCGACCGGCGCGGTGGCCTTCTTGCGCGTGCGGGCCGGCTTGGTCTCGACGGCCTCCGCCGGGTCGACGGTGACCTCCGGCTTCTTGCGCGTACGGCGCGGCGCGGTCACCGCGGCCTCCGCCTGGACGGGCTCGGCGACCGGCGCGACGGCCTCGGCCGTCACGGCGACGGCGTCCGCCCTCTTGCGCGTCCGACGACGGGGCACGGCCGGAGCCTCGGCCTCGACGGCGGCCGGCTCGGCCACCTGCGCGGGGACGGCCGCGACCGTCTCGACGACGGCCTCGGCCACAGAAGCGGCGGCGGGAGCGGACTGCGCGGCACCGCGCGTACGGCGACGGCGGCGCGGCGTGCGCGGTCCGGCGGCGTCCTCGACCACAGGTGCGGGCGTGACGGGCGCGGACGTGACGGGCGCCGGGGCGACGGTGGTCGCCTCCGCGGCCACCGGCTCGCCGTTGCGCGTGCGGCGACGGCGGCGCGGGGTGCGAGCCGCACGCTCCTGATCACGGTCACGGTCGCGGTCGTGGTCCCGGCCACCGCGGTCGCGGTCACGGCCACCCCGGTCGCGGTCCCGGTCCTGCGACGGACGGCCACCACGGCCACGCTGCGAGGCGCCGCGGCCCCCGGTCTCACCCAGGTCCTCGATCTCCTCGGCCGCGAGTCCGGCGCGCGTCCGCTCGCCGCGCGGCAGAACACCCTTGGTGCCGGCCGGGATGTTCAGCTCCTCGTACAGGTGCGGCGAGGAGGAGTACGTCTCGACCGGGTCGTTGAACTTCAGGTCGAGCGCCTTGTTGATCAGCTGCCAGCGCGGGATGTCGTCCCAGTCGACCAGCGTGATCGCGATGCCCTTCTTGCCCGCGCGGCCGGTGCGGCCGATGCGGTGGAGGTACGTCTTCTCGTCCTCGGGCGTCTGGTAGTTGATGACGTGCGTGACGTCGTCCACGTCGATACCGCGCGCGGCGACATCGGTGCAGACCAGCACGTCCACCTTGCCGTTGCGGAACGCGCGCAGCGCCTGCTCGCGCGCGCCCTGGCCGAGGTCGCCGTGGACGGCGCCGGAGGCGAAGCCGCGCTTCTGCAACTGCTCCGCGATGTCGGCGGCGGTCCGCTTGGTCCGGCAGAAGATCATCGTGAGCCCGCGGCCGTCGGCCTGCAGGATGCGCGCGACCATCTCGGGCTTGTCCATGTTGTGCGCGCGGTACACGTGCTGCGCGGTGTTGCGCACGGTCGCGCCCTCGTCGTCCGGCGAGGTGGCGCTGATGTGGGTGGGCTGCGACATGTACCGGCGGGCCAGGCCGATGACGGCGCCCGGCATGGTCGCCGAGAACAGCATCGTCTGCCGCTTCGGCGGAAGATAGTTGATGATCTTCTCGACGTCGGGCAGGAAGCCGAGGTCCAGCATCTCGTCGGCCTCGTCGAGGACGAGCACCCTCACGTGCGAGAGGTCGAGCTTCTTCTGGCCGGCGAGGTCGAGCAGGCGGCCCGGGGTGCCGACGATCACGTCGACGCCCTTCTTCAGAGCCTCGACCTGGGGCTCGTAGGCACGGCCGCCATATATGGCGAGCACGCGCACATTGCGCACCTTGCCGGCGGTCAGCAGGTCATTGGTCACCTGCGTGCACAGCTCGCGCGTCGGGACGACGACGAGCGCCTGCGGGGCGTCGGTCAGCTGCTCGGGCCTGGCCCGGCCCGCCTCGACGTCCGCGGGGACGGTGACGCGCTCCAGGATCGGCAGCCCGAAACCGAGGGTCTTGCCCGTGCCGGTCTTGGCCTGGCCGATGACGTCCGAGCCCGAGAGGGCGACGGGGAGCGTCATCTCCTGGATGGGGAAGGCGGTGACGATGCCGACGGCCTCCAGGGCCTCGGCGGTCTCGGGCAGGATGCCCAGTTGACGAAAGGTGGAAGTCTGCGTAGTCAGGGTGCTGCCTCTTCTGTGAGGTGCGGTGCGAGGCGAACGCGGGGGTCGTGACCGTGCCGGTGTTACGCCGGTCTCGATCCGCGGGTGCGGGTGGACCGGGTGACGCGGGACCACTGCCGACGCTCGAGCGCTCGTACCGCTGAGGGCCCCTCCTCGTGCCGTACGTCGTGTGACGGACCGGCTGGAGGGCTGTCGGGTCGGAGCCGATCGGGCCTCCGACCGGGCATCCTCATTCGTGCGGCCCGTCGCGTGTATGCGCAAGCGCCAAGAATTCGGGCTTGCACTCGGCGGGCTCTTTACCACCATACCCCGGAAACCCGCAGGCGCGATGGCCGAATTGGTCACGTAGTCGTTGTCACACTCCTTGACCAGGGAGTTCCGGGGGGCGGCGAGCGGGCTATTGTGCGCTTCATGGAGACGCCTGACAACGCCACGCCGTCCGCCGAAGCGACCCCCGCACCGACCGGGATCGCCGCCCAGGACTGGGCCACCGCGTCCGCGGACGCGCACTACCGCGCCGCCGTCGTCGACCTGCTCGGCGCCCTCGCGTACGGGGAGCTGGCCGCGTTCGAGCGCCTCGCTGAGGACGCCAAGCTGGCGCCGACCCTGGCCGACAAGGCGGAGCTGGCGAAGATGGCCTCCGCCGAGTTCCACCACTTCGAGCAGTTGCGCGGCCGGCTCTCGGCGATCGGCGTCGAGCCGACCGACGCGATGGACCCTTTCGTCGGCGCCCTCGACGGCTTCCACAAGCAGACCGCCCCGTCGGACTGGCTGGAAGGGCTGGTCAAGGCGTACGTGGGGGACTCGATCGCCAGTGACTTCTACCGTGAGGTCGCGGCCCGGCTCGACTCCGACACCCGCTCCCTGGTGCTCGCCGTGCTCGACGACACCGGGCACGCCTCGTTCGCCGTCGAGAAGGTGCGCGCGGCGATCGACGCCGACCCGCGCGTGGGCGGCCGGCTCGCTCTGTGGGCACGCCGGCTGATGGGCGAGGCCCTGTCGCAGTCGCAGCGGGTGGTCGCCGACCGTGACGCGCTGTCGACGATGCTGGTCGGGGGCGTGGCCGACGGGTTCGATCTTGCCGAGGTCGGCCGGATGTTCTCGCGGATCACCGAGGCGCACACCAAGCGGATGGCGGCCCTGGGCCTCGCCGCGTAGCCCTGCACGCGGTCACGCGCCCCGCTGGAGCCCGGCTACGGGTTCGGGCTCAGCCGGTGCGCTCTGCCCCGCGCCGGGCGCAGCAGCAGCGACAGCAGGGCCGTCGCCAGGACGAACGCGCCGACGAGCGTGGCGAGCGCGTGGCCCGCGCCCAGCGCGCTGTGAGTGATGAAGGCTCCGAACAGAGCGCCCGCGATCCCGGTCGGCAGCACCAGGGTGCGCGACGGAAGGCGGTGCGGTACACGCTGGCCGGCGGCCCATGCGAGGGCCAGGCCGAGCAGTGCGGAGCCGAGAGCTTCAAGAAGCATGATGAGGGTCCCTCCCGCGCTGCCAGTGGGTGCAAATCGGTTCTAGCCGGTCTACCCCCGGCACCCGGAACGCAACCCTCCCCGTGTGAGCCCGATGTGCGTGCCCTGTGAACGCAGGGCGGCATCCGCGGGTACAGAGCGAGTAACCCAGTACGGGTAAGGGCCCGACGGCACAGTCGCCGTCGGGCCCTTACCCGTACTGCTTCGCTGCTGGTCGGTGCTTTACAGCGGGCCGAAGCCCACCTTGCGCACCGACGGCTCGCCGATCTCCACATAGGCGAGGCGCTCCGCCGGCACCAGCACCTTGCGGCCCTTCTCATCCGTCAGGGAGAGCAGCTGCGCCTTGCCGGACAATGCCTCGGACACCGCGCTCTCGACCGCCTCGGCGGACTGGCCGCTCTCCAGAACGATCTCGCGGGGCGTGTGCAGCACGCCGATCTTGACCTCCACGGCCTTGTCCCTCCGACGATCCGTGATGTGCGCGGACGACCGCGCGCCGTACGCAGCAAACACTAGCCCGGCGAGACGAGGCACCCGGCGCCCCGGTAGCACGCCAAGAGCGAACACCGGGACGGGAACAAATTCGTGTGACGGGTGCGCGGCGTGGGCACAGGGCCCTCAGTGCTGGTCCGCGCCGTGCAGCGGGAACCCGGCGATGCCGCGCCAGGCCAGCGACGTCAGCAGCTGGACGGCCTTGTCCCGCTCGACCGGGCTGGCACTGGAGAGCCAGTAGCGGGCGACGACCTGCGAGACGCCGCCCAGGCCCACGGCGAGCAGCATCGACTCGTCCTTGGACAGGCCGGTGTCCTCGGCGATCACGTCCGAGATGGCCTCGGCGCACTGCAGGCTGACCCGGTCGACGCGCTCGCGCACCGCCGGCTCGTTCGTCAGGTCCGACTCGAAGACCAGCCGGAAGGCGCCGCCGTCGTCCTGTACGTACGCGAAGTAGGCGTCCATCGTCGCCGCGACGCGCTGCTTGTTGTCCGTCGTGGAGGCGAGCGCCGTACGGACCGACTGCAGCAGCGATTCGCAGTGCTGGTCGAGCAGGGCCAGGTAGAGGTCGAGCTTGCCCGGGAAGTGCTGGTAGAGGACCGGCTTGCTGACCCCGGCCCGCTCGGCGATGTCGTCCATCGCGGCCGCGTGGTACCCCTGCGCGACAAAAACCTCCTGGGCCGCGCCCAGGAGCTGATTGCGTCGGGCTCGGCGCGGCAGGCGCGTGCCCTTGGGGCGCGCTGCCTCCGTCTGCTCGATGGCTGTCACGCCGCCTCCCAAAATCGTCCGTGCGCGGTGTGCGCCGCGCCGTCATCGTACTTTTGGGTAACCGTGATGTGCGCGGTGCGAGCGCAGAATTTCACGGACCGGACGCCTGGGAAAGCGGCGTCCGGCGCACCTATGTCCGCAAAGCGGCGCATACTGCCACGCCTTTCATGACGTCACCGCCACTGGCTCACGGTCACCGGTAGTCGTCCTCGTCGAGCGCGACGATCCGCGCCTGTTCCGCCCGGTCCCCCTCGTCCGCGCTGTCCGGTCGCGCGGTCGCTCCGAGGTCGGCGTCCTGGCCGGGGGAGACCTCCGTCAGCTGCTCGGCGGTGTCCGCCTCCGGGGCCTCCACGTCGATCTCCGGGGGTTCCTCGGTGGCGAAGGTCTCGGGATCACTGGGGTCGACGGTCATGAATGGCTCCCTTCCTCACGTGTACGTGCGGGGCGGGTGCCCTGAATCGAGCGTAGGAGACACCCGAAGGGGCCGCTATGTGATCTCCGGCCGGATGAGAGCCGGGCTTTGGGCAGAACTATGAGCTATCTGTGACGGCGAACACACGAATCGGCGCGTGATCGTCTCGTAACATATCCCGCATGTCTTCGTCCGATTCGCCGCGCGTGCCTCCCGTCATCGCCGCCGCGGTGCCCAAGCCGGGCACCGTCGAGGTCGCGGAGGGGGAGCGGCTCCGCTCGGTCGGTCTGCCAGGGCTCACACTGTCGGTCCGGTCCCGCCCGGCCGCGCGGGACGGGCTGCCGCCCGCGCTGTACGTGCACGGACTCGGCGGTTCCTCGCAGAACTGGTCGGCGCTGATGCCGCTGCTGGAGGACAGCGTGGACGGCGAGGCGGTCGACCTCCCCGGCTTCGGTGACTCACCGCCGCCGGACGACGGTGACTACTCGGTGACCGGGCACGCGCGCGCGGTGATCCGTTTTCTCGACGCGCGCGGCCGCGGCCCGGTCCACCTCTTCGGGAACTCGCTCGGCGGCGCCGTCACCACCCGCGTCGCCGCCGTCCGCCCCGACCTCGTCCGAACCCTGACGCTGGTCTCGCCCGCCCTGCCCGAACTGCGGGTGCAGCGCACCGCTCTGCCGACGGGGCTGCTCGCCCTGCCCGGTGTCGCCGCTCTCTTCACGCGCCTCACCAAGGAGTGGACGCCCGAGCAGCGGGTGCGCGGCGTGACGGCCCTCTGCTACGGCGACCCGGGCCGGGTCTCGCCCGAGGGTTTCCGGGCCGCCGTGGAGGAGATGGAACGCCGGCTGCAACTGCCGTACTTCTGGGACGCGATGGCCCGCTCCGCGCGCGGGGTGGTGAACGCGTATACGCTCGGCGGCCAGCACGGGTTGTGGCGCCAGGCCGAGCGGGTCCTCGCGCCGACCCTGCTCATCTACGGGGGGCGCGACCAGCTCGTCTCGTACCGGATGGCGGCGCGCGCGGCGCGCACCTACCGGGACTCGCGCCTCCTCACGCTGCCGGACGCGGGGCATGTTGCCATGATGGAGTACCCGGAGCGGGTCGCCGCGGCGTTCCGGGAACTTTTCGCGGACACCGAGGCGTTGAACCCGCAGCGCGATCGTGCGCCCGCGACCGCGCCGGACATCACCCGGGACGGGACGGCGGGAAGCACGGACAGCGCCGCCAGGAGCAGCACGAGCGGTACGAGCAGTACGAACGGCACGAGGAAGAGCGCGACGAGCACCACGACGGACAGCACGGCGAACAGCACGACGGACGGTACGACCAAGAGCACGACCGAGCAGGGGAGCTGAGGCGGCGAGTGGGACGGCACAGCCGCCTAGAACCGGCAGACAACGGCGACACCGCCGACATGCCACGCGTACCCGCGGCGTCCGCCGCACCCGGGCCGGCGCACCCTGGCACCGGGCGGCGGCGCCGGACGCCGGTCCAGATGCCTGCCGAGATGCCGGTGGAGATGCCGGTCGAGGCGCCTGCCTCCGCCACCCGCCCGCACCCGGGGGCCGAGCCGCCACGCGTGCGCGGCGGCCACCCCGAGCAGCGGGAGCCCGGCGGCGGCTGGGGCGCGCCCGGTGGCTCCCGGAGTGCCGCGAGCGGCGCCACGACGCCGCACGGCCCTCCGTTCGTGCCGCGCCAGCGGCCCCGCCAGGAGTACGTCGACGCCTTCGGCAAGGGCACCTCCAAGGACCCGTACGCCGCCGTCACGGCGTGGGACGACGAGGCGGCCGCGGTCTCCGAGGTGCTCGCGGTCCCGGATGCGGGACCGGCCCCGACCGGGCCCGACGGCGGGCGGGAGAAGCGCGGCAAGGGCCTCACCTACACCGGCATCGCCGCCGCGGCCGTCACCACGGTGCTCGCCGTCGTCGTCGCCGGGCAGGTCACCGGCCGGGACGGCGGTTCCACCGCCGAGGCGCAGGCGCGGTCCGCCGGGGGCGCCCGCGTCCACGACGGTTCGGCCTCCCGTTCGGACGACCGCGCCACCCCGTCGAAGGCCGCCCCGGCGGTTCCGGCGACGTATGCGCAGAAGATGAGCACGAAGTACCCCCTGGCCGCGAACCTGAAGGGGCCGGGGAAGTTCGAGGCGGTCCCGGGGTTCGAGAAGGCACCGGGGCGCGGGGAGAAGTTCCGGTACCGCATCGACGTGGAGAAGGGGCTCGGGCTCGACGGCGCGCTCTTCGCGCAGGCGGTGCAGAAGACCCTGAACGACCGCCGGAGCTGGGCGCACAACGGCGCCCGTACGTTCGAGCGCATCTCCTCCGGCGAGCCGAACTTCGTGATCACCCTCGCCAGCCCCGGGACCACGGCCACCTGGTGCGCCAAGTCGGGACTGGACACGACCGAGGACAACGTGTCGTGCGACTCCGCCGCCACCAAGCGCGTGATGATCAACGCCTATCGATGGGCGCAGGGTTCGAAGACCTACGACGACGTGCTGCACGGCGGCGCGATCTACCCGTACCGGCAGATGCTCATCAACCACGAGGTCGGCCACCGGCTCGGCCACAACCACGTGACCTGCTCACAGAACGGCGCGTTGGCCCCGGTCATGCAGCAGCAGACCAAGTTCCTGAGCCTCGATGGCATCACGTGCAAGCCCAACCCCTGGGTCTATCCCAAGGGTTGACCCTCCGTAGCTTTCTGTAGCGGAATGATCCCTTAGCGCGACCAAACGTCACGCGCGCGGGAAAGTTACGACCGTTCACCCCTTTTGGTGGCGCGATGGACAACCGTCCCGTCCGGGTCCTGCTCGACGCCGGTCAGGCGCACGCCCCACTCGGTCTCGACGCCGAGCCGGGCCACCGCCGCGCGCAGCACGTCCTCGGTCTC